>NZ_VRKW01000069.1 GCF_009746715.1 Ketobacter sp. MCCC 1A13808 | reverse complement strand
GCGACAAAATCTTTGATTGATGATTCACAGGATGTAAGTTGCTCCACCGGCCCCCTGTGAAAGTGAGCAGTGTATGGTGAAGATCAGTCAAAGAGACGACTCTGCGATGGGTCGAACAGGCTGGCGGTTAACGGTGGCGCTCGTTCTGGCGGTAACTCGTGCTGCTTGGCGGCATCCACCTTGGCCGCTTTCCGCTTCAGGTGCTTGAGAATCTGCTCAATGACCTTAGGGTCCTCGATACTGGCAATGACTTTGACTTGACCGCCGCAGTGTTCACAGACTTCGATATCGATGTTAAAGACTCGTTTGAGTCGTTGCATCCAGGTCATGGCCCGGTACCGTTCTGCTGGACTTTTGTCGTGCCAGTCGGTATCGGGCGTTTCTGATGGGTCGGGTTTCTTGCCACGCTTGGACGGCGTCACTTGAACGCGGTGTTTACTGTTGGGCGCGAAGACGCCGTGGAAGCGTGTCAGGTTGACTCGTGGCTTAGGTACCAGAGCAGCCAACTTGGCGATGAAATCCAAGGGCTCGAAGATCACATGCGTTGTACCATTGCGATAGGGTGTCTTCAGTTCGTAGCGTACCTGCCCATTGGCGGTTAAGGCTAGACGTTTTTCTGAAACCGCCGGCCGGCTAATGTAACGACACAACCGTTCCAATTTATCGCGCTGATGCGCTTCGGCCATGACTCCGGCGTGTAACGAGAAACCGGCGTGGTTGGCCACTCGGCTGTTGGTGTCGGTCTTATCTTCTCGCCCCGGTATGGTTTGCAGGGTAAAGACCTTACGTCCTTGCTGGGGACCGGTGGCAATGCGATAGGTCATTGAGGAACCTTGCAGCTGAGTCAGTACATCGCCCTCCTCTTCTTCGAGCGTCAACCAGGTATTCTCGGCATCGCGCTCCAGCAGACCTTGCTTTTCCAGACAACGAGCAACGCGGTGGCTCAGGGTGTGGACGA
Organism: Ketobacter sp. MCCC 1A13808; assembly: GCF_009746715.1. Lineage (NCBI taxonomy): Bacteria > Pseudomonadati > Pseudomonadota > Gammaproteobacteria > Pseudomonadales > Ketobacteraceae > Ketobacter > Ketobacter nezhaii. Next base: position 64 of record NZ_VRKW01000069.1, on the reverse strand, counting down.
GCGTGTTGAGCTCACTGTGAGTGGGCGTTTTGACGCGATGGAAACGCTGCTGGCCGTAGTCATC
>NZ_VRKW01000068.1 GCF_009746715.1 Ketobacter sp. MCCC 1A13808 | reverse complement strand
AACACCGAGGGACGAGCGCAATATAACAACCAGATGATATGGAATCTAAAAGTTGTCACCCATCTTGCTGCGCAAGCTGACCGCCAACTTTCTTAACGATTCCATATATCTACTCTCGTTAAATTGCAATGGATCAGCGAATGAGCGAAGAATTCGAAGATTACAGAATGGGCTACCTTGTCAGAACAGCTGAAGTCTGGAAGCAGCTAACTGAGCTTGGTGCAACAGAAGAATCGAAACTAGATTTTGATTTTCAATTCAGTACTAAAGATGGAGGTGCTGTTAAAGCACTTCAAACAGAGCTGGCTGATTATCCTCTCGAAGTAAGTAGTGAAGGTCTGTTTAAAAAGTCATTTACTATTTCTGGCAACTCAGGGCCAATAACTTGGTCCGAAGAGCAGCTTTTAAAATGGGTGGATTATCTCATTCAAGTTGGTCACGACGCTGGTTGTGAATTCGAGGGGTGCGGCGCAAGTGCTCCGTAGCAGCAATTTAACAAAGCAAGGCAAAATCGCCCTGCGGGCTGGACGCGCTAACGCGCGCCTTTGCTTGCGGCGTTATGTGCTAGGAGCGAAGATTTGAAGTTTATTCTATTTTTAAGTCTCTTTGTTACTTCATTTATATGCTACGCGGATGGTGTGAAAGAAATTCATATTGAGCGTAGAGATATTGGCGAGATACTTGGAAAATCCGTGTTACCTGTCAATATTGATGGTAAAGGCTATGTTTCGAAGGAAGTTTGGCGTAGCCCTAAAGGTATCTATTGCTCCGTCTCACTTTTCGAGCAAAACAAAAAACCTGATGTCGGGACCTTTGAATGTAAATCAACGGAAGGGTTCAAAGCTCAGGTATCGATTGATTGCGCGATAAACAAAAATAGTGAGATGGCTGTGTATCTATTTTTTGGTCGAGTAAATTATGAAGGCGAGAACAGCAATTTCTATGTTTGGTGTGAGTAAGGCACTTACATAACAAGTGACTGTGGTGTCAATAGTCCCAAATTATATTCAATGTGCCCATAACTCATTCCGTTTTACCATGGTGTTTAATATGATGATGAACTTTCTCATTACTGCAGTTAAGGCTAC
>NZ_VRKW01000067.1 GCF_009746715.1 Ketobacter sp. MCCC 1A13808 | reverse complement strand
ACTTGTTAACGGTTTCTTAAAACCTCCGGTGCACCGAGCTACTGATCCGGTAACTTGCTGCAACAAGTTACGGGCCTCACTTTATCGAATTTGGGGGAATTGAACCATACAAGCCGGTGCACCATGGACCCAAACTGCGTGGCGAAAATTTGTGATTCGCTTCGCTCACTTTACCACAAATTTGCGCCACGCAGTTTGGGCCAGTGACCAGGGCGTTATGCTATTTTCGAGAAATAAGCTTTGCTAGACTTAATGGATAAATACTTAGCGGGCTGTTCTCCTTATGTCGATGTTCTAAACTATGACATCGATAAAAGGGTACTTATCCTCCAGTGCGTAAATAACCCGGATGACTTTATTCCACATACAAGAGTGGTTTTTACGAGAATACGATCTTACACAGAAGAGACTATTGATGACGAATTCGATGATAGTAGCATTGACAGTGTTATCGGCATGCATTGGGTACGCGACCACACATTTTGTATCCGCACCGAAAAGAAAGAAATCATTCTAGATTTGGAGTGTGATCCGCAATCTGAGCTAATTGCTTTGAAAGATTAAGAATGGTGCATCATTTGACATCGTGTTTTTCGAACACCTATTTGTGTAAGCAGTTCTCAAGGGCCTGCGTTGATGCATAACCAGGGCAAGCACGGGACGCAGTTACGTTCCGCATTTTTTGTGGTATCGCTGCGCTCTTTTTACCACAAAAAATGCTCCACTACACTGCGCCCATGTTGCCGGCGTTATAGCACCGTGTTACCCACTTTCAGTAGACACCCTGTTATAGTTAGAACCTATGATATGAGGTGTTCGAAATGACCCGAAAGAAAAGACAGACCTATACCGAAGAATTTCGCCGAGAGGCCGTAAAGCGTGCTGAAAAGCCAGACAATACCAGCGCATCTGTCGCAAAAGACTTGGGAGTCAGTGCTCAGCAAATTTATAATTGGCGTCGACAGTTTAATCGGCTGTCAGATAAGCAATTCAATTCTGTTGACGGTGTTGACTACTCGAAGAAAGAAAGTGCAGAGCTTCGCAAGCTAAGGCGAGAAAAGGCGGCTCTCGAGAAAGAGGTGGAATTCTTAAAAAAGGCGGCGGCGT
>NZ_VRKW01000066.1 GCF_009746715.1 Ketobacter sp. MCCC 1A13808 | reverse complement strand
CTTTACGGCCTCTCGGCGAAATTCTTCGGTATAGGTCTGTCTTTTCTTTCGGGTCATTTCGAACACCTCATATCATAGGTTCTAACTATAACAGGGTGTCTACTGAAAGTGGGTAACACGGAGCTCTAACGCCAAAATCACCGGCCCGAAAGGCGGGGTGGAGTTTGTGTGATAATGAGCGCAGCGAACACACAAACTGCGCCCCGCCTTTCGGGTCCACGGTGCATTTTTTTGTTATGTGACTGCCGTATTTCAATTCGAATATCTGTAATTTACTTACAATTGATGAGCGCTTTGAAATACAAACTCTCTACAAATGCCCTTCCAGAACACGGCTTCTAATACATAAATGCACGGTATTCAGCACCAAAACCAAAACCCCAAAACTAAAGAAGGTCATCCCAATCGCATATCCTTCTTGAAACCCAGATCCTTTAAGTGTCCAAAGCAAACGTATCTGCGATTCTGTTAAATCAGCATATTGCTCAGCATCTATTCGCACAGGTGCGAAATTAATGAGCATGGAAAATATCCAAATTATTAACACCAAGATATTAAGCAAAATTAATGCTCGCGAATATTTACTCATTTCATACACCATTCGCAGATTATATACATAACGCCGCGGTTTGGGGCTGACATGGAGCGCCAGCGGAATGGCAGTCCCAGCCGAAGGCGACAACACCGCCTTGTTAAATGCTGACACTCTGAACCCCAATATTGAGGCCTTGAGCTGTGATGTAGCGATTGCCAGCATTGGTCTCTAGCTTGATGGTGGTAAAACCATCTATTTCCTCAACCACAGAGACGGCCAAGATTGTTGGATTGCCTTCAAATGGCATTTCTTCGATAGCGTGAGAATGATAGCCACTGAAAGTAATAGCTTTTGGCACAAATATATTTTGCTCCCAGTTTTCAGGGTACTGAACGTTGTAGATCAACTGATCTTTCGCTGGAATTTCTATGACCGACTCAATCACTGAGTCGTGCCAATGAATTTCGTTTAAGTTCTCCATACTTTCCTTGGCATTTAACGCCTTGCACACCAGCCCAGTTGCGACGTACAAATATGTGGTAAAAGCGCAGCGACCGCATATTTGTGCGGCGTAACTGGGTCTGCGTGCTGCAACTTGTTATAGCTTTGATTGATTA
>NZ_VRKW01000065.1 GCF_009746715.1 Ketobacter sp. MCCC 1A13808 | reverse complement strand
ATCTGCCCGGGCCTCCGAGTTATTGCAATCGCAATTATGGCAGCCGCTGTCCGCCTATCCGTTACAGCCGCAATTGAGCGAATCCAATATTTCCTTTGTTGAGGGTGCCGGGCCGCAAACCGCCGGGTTAAATGAATATCACTCACTGTTCACGCAAGACGGAATATATGCAAGTCTGGATGGCTACGGGGGGGGCGACGGAACCTGGAGTGAAGACGTAACAGGCTCTTTTTTAGCAGGACCATTGGCAGTGAGTGTAGGCCAGTTTCATTTTGAATCTGATGGCTGGAGACCCAACTCCTGGCAGGAACAGGATATTCTTAACGGCTTAGTTCAATGGCAGTTATCACCGTCCACCAGTTTTCAATTTGAAGCCAGCACGTTGGATTGGGATCAGGGGGATTTATCCCCCCACTTTGATAGACAGCTGTTGAATCTTATCGGCAAGACAACCGAGCGAAATAATTATCGGCTTGGCCTCCGGCACAAATTTAACCCAAGAATCGCTGTCATTGTTTCTTTAGCTGGGAGTGAGAGCGATGTTGGACAGAATTCGGTAGCAAATGCGCCTGATGCAGACGTTTCACTTATGTCTGATGTTGCTGCCGATAGGACCTCGGTTGAAGTGCAAGCTGTACAAAGGTTTGAAAGTACTCATTTGATATATGGGTTAGGCTCAACTTTAGCTGAGTCCGACCTTTCAGTAGAATATCTGCTGGAAAACCGCAATATAGGTAGCCCAGGTCTGACCGGAATTCAATTACTGCAAGATAAGACAAGGGCGATGCCGGAGCAGATTAGTGCTTACGTATATGTTTCCCATGATTGGCTCGATGTTCTCGATATAGAAGCAGGGCTTGGATTTGTGTCTCTAGACCATGATTACAAATCATCGTTATACACGTCATTTCAAATTGTCGATGCGAATGGCAATGTTTTGGACGAAGTAAATGGTGCCCCCCAATTTACTGATTTTGAAATGGATGATGAAATATGGCTACCTAAGCTCGGGTTTTCGTCCAAAATATCTGACTTGGTGAGGTCCCTGTGTGTCAACCTGCTCCTGCACCAGCTGATTTTGAGTTAACATCTAAATCAGGGTGAGTCAGGAGCCAGTTATGCCAAAGCCGGAAAGTCCCAATTCGCAGGAAGTAATCCCGAAC
>NZ_VRKW01000064.1 GCF_009746715.1 Ketobacter sp. MCCC 1A13808 | reverse complement strand
ATTGAAGGAGACCTGGTTACCAATATGCATCTGAGCCAGTACGTTTTGATCTTGCTTCGCCCTTAAATAATCAATACGTTCACAGATGATTTCATTCAGTTCCAGTAATTGTTCGATCGTCATGTCATCTATTAGCATTGCGGGCCTCATTTGATTTGTAAAGGGGGCAACGCAGTGGTTCACCTGCAAATTGTTCTCTCCAGATTCGGGGTGTTAATTCAATGACCTGGCTTGCCGGGTGTTGGCTGACACGCTGGAGCACATCAATCAAATAGGTTTGCGGATTGATGTCGTGCAGTTTGCAGGTGCTGATCAGACTTTGGATCAATCCCACATGCTCAGCACCCAGCTCGGTCCAGCAGAACAGCCAGTTCTTTCTTCCCATCGGGATGGGGCGGATTTCCCGTTCCAGATGATTGGTATCTAACGGCACCTCCGGATCGGTTAAGAACACACGTAATTGGGTTTCCCGAACAAGCACATAGTTCAGCGCTTTGGTCATGGGATGTTTGGGTGTTAGATCAGGACGCTGGCATTGTGTTTGGCACCAGGTAAAAAAGCCATCCACGACAGGCTTACTGTGCTGGAGTCGGTATTGATGCTTTTTATCGCCGGTGAGCTTTTGTTCCTGAATCGTCTGTTCGAGCTGATATAGCCCGCCGATCTGGTTCAGCGCCTGATCCGCTGCCTGCGGATCACGCTCTTGTGCATGAACGAAGTAACGGCGACTGCGGAACGTGTCAACCTGATTTGCACCAGCTCTTTAAAAATTAAATTGCATTTGCCCTCTTTAGCGTAGGGAAATTTACTCCGAATTCGCGTTCTGGTGTACCTTCGCCCTCCGGGGCTGGATTTATCGCTACCACCTTCGGCGGTATCTCAATTACGGGTGATCCATGAGTAAATCGTTCCGGGTTTCTGTTCTTCGCTCCATGCATCGTTTCGGCTCTACGTTTTATCAGTTGCTGATACTCGCCCGCAAAGACCTGATGCGGCGTGAAGCCCGCCAAGCTGCTGTGATGATTCTCGCCGTTATACCAGTGAACATAGTCTTTACACCAGCGCTGGGCATGGTCATAACCATCAAAGCGCCGGGGGTAGTCTGGCTGGTATTTTAATGTTTTGAATTGCGCTTCGCTCATGGCGTTGTCATTACTGACCCGGGGTCGGCTGTGG
>NZ_VRKW01000063.1 GCF_009746715.1 Ketobacter sp. MCCC 1A13808 | reverse complement strand
GACCCTGTAAATAATTCTGTGTAACTGCAGGGTTAAATATAATCCTTCAAACGGTCTTCGAACAGAATCATAAATCGGTTTAAGGCCGTTTTCCAATTTCTTATGGGCATCGTCCATTTTTCCGAGGCTTGGCGTATAGCAAGATACACCACCTTCTTCGCAGAGTCCTCCGTTGGAAACACCTTACGCTTTTTCGTCGCTTTGCGGATCACGCTGTTGAGTGACTCAATGGCATTGGTGGTGTAGATCGCTTTGCGTATATCTTCCGGGTAAGCAAACAAGGTATTGATGTTATCCCAATGCGTTTGCCACGATCGGCTGATCTGAGGGTATTTGTCGTCCCATTTATCTGAGAACTCGGTGAGGGCGAGTAAGGCTTGCTCCTCTGTGGTGGCCTGGTAAATGCGTTTTAAATCCGCTGTGACGGGCTTATAGTCCTTCCATGGCACATATTTCACTGAATTCCGCACCATATGAACGATGCAAAGCTGTATTTGGGTTTCTGGGAACGCGGTGTTGATGGCGTCAGGGAAGCCTTTTAAACCATCCACACAGGCAATCAGAATGTCTTTTACACCTCGGTTTTGCAGTTCCGTTAAAACATTCAGCCAGAATTTCGCTCCTTCGTTTTCAGACAGCCACATGCCGAGTAATTCTTTATGGCCTTCCATGTTGACGCCCAGGGCAAGGTAAAGTGATTTGTTGATAACCTGCTTGTCTTGCCGGATTTTCAGTACGATACAGTCCAAGTAGACAATGGGGTAAATCGGGTCTAATGGCCTAGACTGCCATTCAGTCACCTCATCAATAACCGCATCTGTGACTTTGGAAATTAAGCTGGGTGAGGCGTCTGCGCCGTATAGTTCCTTAAAGGTTTTGACGATCTCCCGTGTGGTCATGCCTTGGGCATACAGGAATAGGATTTTGTCGTCCATTGAAGTGAAGCGGGTTTGTCCTTTTTTCACCAGTTTGGGATCAAAACTACCGTCACGGTCACGAGGTGTGTCGAGTTCAAACTGACCATCTTCGGTTCGTAGGGTTTTGCGGGTGCTGCCATTGCGACTGTTGGGATTATCTGATGGCTGATGCTTATCATATCCAAGGTGCTCGTCTAGCTCAGCGTTAAGGGCACGCTCGACGGTAACCTTGGTGAGCATCTGACGAAACTCGTTGAGGTCTTGTTCGGTTTTAATGCCTTTGGCCGCTTCGCGTGCCAGGGCTTCTAGGGTGTCTTTGTTCATAACTGCTTATCCTTGCCATCTCTGACGTTGATGATAAGCAGTTACACAGATTTATCTACAGTCTC
>NZ_VRKW01000062.1 GCF_009746715.1 Ketobacter sp. MCCC 1A13808 | reverse complement strand
TCGAGACTGTAAACAAAACCGTGTAACTGCTTTTGTTTAAATATAGTTCTGCAAACGCTCAGGAAACTCAATAATAAATCGATTCAGGGCAGCTTTCCAATTTCGAATCGGCATGGTCCATTTTTTGGAAGCGTCTTGAATTGCGAGATAGACCACTTTCCGAGCTGCATCATCTGTTGGGAATAACTTCCGCTTTTTGATGACTTTTCGAATGACGCTGTTCAGCGATTCAATGGCGTTGGTAGTGTAAATGGCTTTGCGAATATCCTCAGGATAACTGAAAAGGGTTCTTATGTGTTCCCAGTGTGCTCGCCAGGATTTGCTGATTTGTGGGTATTTCTCATCCCAGTGCTCTGCGAATTGTTCCAGCGCCAATAAAGCCTGTTCCTCTGTAATGGACTTGTAGATTAGCTTTAAATCCATGGTAACCGCCCGGTAGTCTTTCCAGGGTACGTATTTCAGGGAATTGCGAACCATGTGCACGATGCACAGTTGGATTTGGGTTTGTGGGTAAACGGCATTGATGGCTTCTGGAAAACCTTTCAGCCCATCCACGCAGGCAATAAGGATGTCGTTGACACCGCGATTTTGCAGTTCTGTCAGCACGTTAAGCCAGAATTTTGAGCCTTCATTTTCGGATAGCCACAAGCCCAGTAATTCCTTCTGGCCTTCCATATTCACACCCAGGGCCAGGTAGATGGCTTTGTTGATAACCTGGCGATCCTGACGGATTTTAACGACAATGCAATCCAGGTAAACAATGGCGTAAACCGGCTCCAATGGACGGGATTGCCACTCGGTAACTCGGTCAATCACAGCATCGGTGACTTTGGATATCAGGGTTGGTGAAACTTCTGCGCCATACAGCTCCTGGAAAGCCTCGACGATCTCCCGTGTGCTCAGGCCCTTCGAATAGAGGCTGAGAATCTTGTCATCCATAGACGTGAAGCGGGTCTGGCGTTTCTTGACTAGACGAGGCTCAAAACTGCCTTCGCGATCACGAGGAGTTAGCAGCTCAAATTCACCGTCTTCGGTTTTGACAGTCTTGCTGCTGAAGCCATTGCGGCTATTACCCTTGTTCGCTTTGATGTGCTTTTCGTATCCCAGATGCTCATCCAGCTCCACATTGAGAGCGGCTTCCACTGCGATCTTGGTGAGAATCTGGCGGTATTCGTTGAGATCCTGCTCAGTCTTGATGCCTTTGGCGGCTTCCTTGGCTATGGCTTCCAGTTGTTTCTTGTCCATGGGCTGCTTATCCTTTACCTTAGTTGGCTAATGATAAGCAGTTACACGGTTATTTTTACAGTCTC
>NZ_VRKW01000061.1 GCF_009746715.1 Ketobacter sp. MCCC 1A13808 | reverse complement strand
GTCCTGGTTGTTGTTGCTTACATTGCTGCCTTATGTCGGGGTGGTGCTTTATCTGTTGTTCGGAGAGCGTTATCTGGGGATTCGTTACCGGCAACGTATGGCGTTATTGCTGGATTCATCCCACCGCCTGCGCCTGGGTGGACGGGAGCTGCATTTTGACGATTGGGAGGGGCATCACCCCATGTGCCGGTCGTTATCAAATTATGAGATGAACAGCTCCGGTATTCCAGCATTGGGAGGCAACGCCATTGAACTGCTGGAAAGCGCCTCGCTCACCATCCGCTCCATCGTAAAAGACATTGATCAAGCGCAACTCTATTGCCATTTGGAATTTTATATATGGCAGGCAGGTGGTTTAACCCAGGGGGTGCTTGATGCTTTAATCAGGGCCCACCAGCGCGGTGTCGTGTGCCGGGTGATGCTGGATGCGGTCGGCAGCCAACTTTTTTTCAAAACCGGCTATTACGAAAAACTGGTGCAAAACGGGATCAAGGTAATTAAAGCCTGCCCGATCGGTATTCCTCCCTGGCGCCTTGCCCGATACGATCTGCGGAATCATCGCAAAAGCATCATTATTGATGGCCGGGTTGCCTACACCGGCAGTTTTAATTTGATTGACCCTGCCAGCTTCAAGCAGGATCACGGTGTTGGGCAGTGGATTGATGTGATGGCGCGCATGGAAGGCCCGGCGGTCAATTTGGTGGATGCCGTGTTTCGCTGGTATTGGAATATTGAAACCAGCGACGAGCTGGAAATATTCCCCCGCGCGATTCATCCGGCAAGCGATAAGGCCATTATTCAGGTGGTGCCTTCCGGTCCGGACGCAGACAGTGAAAGCATTCTTAGCGCGCTGCTACAGGCTATCTACTCCGCTTCCACCAGTATAAAAATTGTGACGCCGTATTTTGTGCCGGACATCTCATTGGTGCAGGCGTTGAAGATCGCCGCGAAGCGCGGTGTTCAAGTGGACGTAATCCTGCCACGCAAAGTCGATTCGTTTCTGGTGCGTTATGCCAGTCGATCCTATTTTCAGGAACTGTTGGACGTGGGAATCCATATTCACCTTTACGATAACGGGCTATTGCATTCAAAGTGTGTGGTAGTGGATTCGGAAGTCGGCTTTTTCGGCACCGTTAATATGGATTCGCGCAGTCTGTGGCTGAACTTTGAAATGACGTTAATTGTCTACAGTCGTACAGAGGCTGCTGAATTAGTTGATATGATTCAGCGTTATCAGAATGATACGGAAATTCTGCAAAAAGATAAGTGGAAAAGCCGGCCCACGCGCTACCGCTTTTTTGAAAATCTGATCCA
>NZ_VRKW01000060.1 GCF_009746715.1 Ketobacter sp. MCCC 1A13808 | reverse complement strand
CAGCTTGTTGAAAAACTCCCCTTACTAACTATTTTGTGAAAAAATAGCGTTTTCTTCTCTTTGAATACAGAGCCTAACTATGCGCGGTGAAGACATCAGCCAACCCAAACTGTTTATAACGACCACGGTTACGGATTTTGTACCCAAAAGTCATCCGTTGAGATCGCTGCGTAGACTGCTTGATGCCGCCCTGAAAGAACTCGATGATCATTTTGACGACATGTACTCCGATATTGGACGAGAATCTGTTGCCCCCGAGCGGCTGATTCGCGCGTCATTGTTACAGGTACTCTATACCATCCGCAGTGAGCGGCAATTGGTGGAGCAAATTCGATATAACATGCTGTATCGTTGGTTCGTGGGCTTGGAAATGGATGATGCCGTTTGGCATCACTCAACGTTCACGAAGAACCGGGCGCGCCTGTTGGAGCATGCGGTATTACCCGAACTGTTTGACGCAGTATTACGCCAGGCCCGCAAGCGCCACCTGTTATCAGACGATCATTTCAGTGTCGATGGAACGCTGATCGATGCATGGGCATCCCACAAGAGCTTTCAGCCACGCGACGATGACGATGATGACGCCCCTCAGAGCCGTGAACGGGACTTTCACGGCGAAAAACGGAGCAATCAGACCCATAGCTCCAGAACGGATCCGGATGCAGAATTGATGCGTAAGAATAAGGGACAGGAATCAAAGCTGCGCTATGGTGTTTGTCATGTAACCGAGAATCGTAACCACTTTGTGGTAAAAGTGAAAACGGCACCGGCAGCCAGTGTTACGGAGAGGGAAGTATCACTTGATCTGCTGGCGGAAATGAAGGGTGAGCATCTTAAGACATTGGGTGGCGATAAAGCCTTCGATACGCACGATTATGTTGACGCCTGCCGGGTGATGAAATTTACACCACACTTTGCTCAGAATATAGAACGTAACGGTGGTTCCGCGATAGATGAACGTACAACTCGTCACCCTGGCTATAAAATAAGTTTACGCAAACGAAAAATGATTGAAGCCACCTTTGGCTGGGTTAAGCAATACGGTGGTTTGAGACGAATGATGTATCGGGGTATGCCGAGAGTGGATGCGGCGGTCACCTTTGCGGTGACCGTATACAATTTGCTAAGGATCAACAATCTACAGCCGCATTGGCAAGAATAGGAGCTTGAAAAGAGGGAAATCAGCGTGGCATGAACCAAATATTGAAACGGATCAGGCCATTTTCAATATTATTCACGAAAACCATTACTTCTCTCCAGAATTGTCGGCATTCAATGTCAAATGTGATTTCTATTTTCAGGCTATTTTCAACAAGCTG
>NZ_VRKW01000059.1 GCF_009746715.1 Ketobacter sp. MCCC 1A13808 | reverse complement strand
CGTGTATGGACTCCTCCTCTATTGCAAGCACTTTTATCAATAGCGAATAGGTACGACTGCCTACGTGTATCCGGTCTCTTTCATGATGCCGTCTTTGTAGGCATCGGACCCTGATGGGCTATTCGCGCACTGGTTCCCATTCGCTTACACGAGCTCAAAGCTCACACCAATAAAAGGGGTTTCCCAATGCCGGTTCGACCTGTTCGTCATCAATCAAAATGCTACGCAATCGTGGTGTTGAACGTCTCCTGATACAATTTCCGCTTGTTTCTCAGGCAGCGAGATCAGGCGCTAGCCGCTGCAAGTTTTTCGTCATAAGTCGTTCCATTTTGCACAAGCGCCCAGGCAATGCGAGCGGTTTTGTTAGCCAGGGCTACCGTGGCAACGTTGGCATGCTTACGGGATTTAAGGTTTTTCATCCAACGACTCAGTCCGTCGTCTTTGCCATCAATGTGATGCAACACCGCCCGCGCCCCATGCACAAGCAACTTGCGAATGTAACTGTCGCCGCGCTTACTGATCCCCAGCAATCGTTCTCGCCCTCCGGTGCTGTGCTGTCTAGGCGTCAACCCCAGGGATGCCGCGAAATCTCGCCCCCTGCTGTAAGCCTGCCCATCACCCAAAGCACCTGATAAGGCGCTGGCTGTGAGCGGACCCACACCTCGCAGGGTCATTAATCGTCGCGCCACAGGATCTTGTTTAACACTGTCAGCGATCCGCTGGTCAAGCGCCGTAATGCGGTCATCCAGATGCCGGAGGTCGTCAGCCAATCCGATAAGCAGAGTGCGGAAATTATCGGTGAGCCCGTTCTCGACGCCTTCAAGCCATTCAGGTAAAGCGCGGCGAAGTTGCTGAATGCCTAACGGTGCTACGATGCCATACTCGCCCACCAACCCGCGTATCTGATTAGCTTTGGCCGTGCGTTGCCCGACAAGCTCTTCGCGGATACGATGAGCGGCCTGAATATCCTGCTGTGCAACCGTTTTCGGCTTCACAAATCGCATATTCGGACGACTCATCGCTTCGCATATCGCCTCTGCGTCGACCCGATCGTTTTTATTGCTTTTCACGTAGGGCTTAACAAACTGGGCTGCGATTAACCGGACGCGATAACCTCGTCTCTGAAGCTCTCTAGCCCAGTGATGGGATGATGCACAGGCTTCCATACCAATCTCGGCTCCAGCGGGCACTTTCTGGCTGAGCGCATCAAGCCATTTAGTACGAGAATACTTACCTTGCCATTGTGGCTGGTCATGGCGATCCACGCCATGCACGTGGAACACTGATTTAGCAATATCAACACCAACGCGGATAATATTCATTTGGGATTCTCCTCATATTCACAATGCCTACCTGTTCACTCACTATTTTGGCACGTGGATGCCGGAGTGGTAAGGAGGAGTCCATCCCATTGCTTAC
>NZ_VRKW01000058.1 GCF_009746715.1 Ketobacter sp. MCCC 1A13808 | reverse complement strand
AACACCTGAACAAAACTACGGCCCAACTCTGGGGCAGTGCTCCCTGAACTGAATCGTTAGCTCAGTCCAAATTGCGGAGACAATGCAAACTCTAGCTGATCACTTCTAGCTCTAAACTACTTAAATTCTAACCGAACAAGCGGTAGCAACGCCCTATCGGACTTGCGAAGGTGTAGATGTAAAACCGCTTGGTTTTAAAAATATTTCAGCTCGCAAAGTTATAACGTCCGCATCTGTGGGCAGCCGTAATGGAGCTATTTTTGTGGTATAAAGGAGCAGAGCGACGCACCACAAAAATAGCGGAACGTAGGTTGCTCCACCAGCATGCGTTTGTTATGCATGTGCTGCACATTAAAGTTGATACTCATAGGCTGGCATATGATTTAGATGACAATATAATTAGTACATAGCAGCTGTTAATTCGGTACTATCATACAAACTCATAAATAATTTACCGGGTGGATAATCTTCGGCACTTGGATTTCGTCTTTTCTCGTACAAAAACTCAATTGGATAAACATAGTATTTGTATGTAGCCACAAAGTTGTCGAATGCACTAATTTTTAGTACTGCTTTGTCCGTGACAACTCCAGATTGAAATAATTGGTATACCTGTTGTGCAATGATGCTAATCTGGCCCCTGGCACCATCCCACGTTTTGAATTCTTCAGTCTGCTCTTTAGTCGCTTTATCCTGTGTAACTAGACTAGATAATTCGGTCAATCGCTCAACTAGTCTTTCCTGAACTAACTCAATTTCTTCCAAGATTCCCTGATTCGTCGGATCTTCTTTATGCCTCTTGATTAGTGTTCCGGATTTCTCACCTAATACTAAATGTTCGGTTTTTCTCCACTGAAAGGAAATTTCCTTCAGTGCATCTCTAACTTCCACTGACCTTGTCTTAAGAAAGATAGGCATGGTCACGTTCGCAGCAAGTGCTGATGCTTCTAGTTTTGCTTGTTCTTTTGTTGCTTCCACGAGTTTCTCATGTTCGTTTCGCATCATTTTATGCTCAATTCGAGTCATCCGATGCTCCATCCTCATCAGATGGAGTTCTCTAATTTGAGCTGACAAAGCTAGAACAGCCATTATTAATGCACCACCAGTGAACAGAGCGTTTGCTGCTCCGAAGACATTACTAATATGACTGAGCCCTTCAAAGTTGACATCGATAACACCCAAGTTCTTCGCAACCAGAACTTCGTTAACCGAGTAAACTATTATTGGAATACACCCACCTACCGCCCATATCGATATGATTAGAGGAATGTAATATCTACTTTGAAATATTTTCCTGAATTTTTTCTCCTCGGCCTCTGCAACGATAAACTCTTGTTTTAACTTCTCTTCATCATCGATATCGATATTATCTACAATTTCTTCTAGATCACTCACACAACACCCCATAAAACATAATGAAAGTAGTTACATTCGTATCCTAATTTCCAATTCTAAACCTACTGCTCAGAAGCTGATCTTGCATAACGCCCCGGTCATTGGCCCAAACTGCGCGGCGTGAATTTGTGGTAAGGTGAACGAAGTGAGCCACAAATTTGCGCCGCGCAGTTTGGGTCCACGATGCACCGGCTTGTATGGTTCAATTCCCCCAAATTCGATAAAGTGAGGCCCGTAACTTGTTGCAGCAAGTTACCGGATCAGTAGCTCGGT
>NZ_VRKW01000057.1 GCF_009746715.1 Ketobacter sp. MCCC 1A13808 | reverse complement strand
ATTCGTGTGGAACGGGGATGTGCTGCTCAGTGAAAAGCGTGGGCACAAGGAAAAACTGTATCTGTATGAACCCAACAGCTTTAAGCCGTTGGCGTTTGTGGAGAATAATCAGTGTTACTTCTATCACCTGGATCATTTGGGCACACCCCAAGAGATGACCGACTGGGAAGGCCAGGTGGTATGGTCAGCCAGATACAAGGTTTACGGCAATGTCATAAGAAAAGACGTTGAGCAGGTAGAGAATAACCTGAGGTTCCAGGGCCAGTACTGGGATGAAGAGACGGGGCTGCATTATAATCGGTTCCGGTATTATGATCCGGGGACGGGTCAGTTTACTCAGCAGGACCCGATCGGGTTGTTGGGTGGGGTTAATAATTATCAGTATGCGGCGAATCCGGTGGGGTGGGTTGATCCATTGGGGTTGGTGTGTGAGGAAGGCAATGACTCTAAATCTACTAAACCAAAGATAATTCCCGTTAAATACAAGAATACTAAAGAAATGAATCCAATGTATAAGAGGGAGGAGGAACCAGAATTCTTTCATCCAGTTTGGGGTGCAGATACAGTTAAATACCTGGATGAACATGAGCTGCTTGAGCATGAGTTAGGTGTTCAAAATGGAAAACTAGTTCATGCTAATGGTCCGTTAGCAGGCTCACCCTTCGATACCGCAGAGTCATCAACATTTTTCTCAGGGGATGGGAAAGCTATATTTGTAATGACACCAGAAGGTCGGATTTTTGCTTCTACATTCCAGGAACCTGGCAAGTTTCATCATTCTAGTTTAGCGCAGGGTAAACCTGTAGCTGCTGCTGGAGAGCTCACGGTAATAGATGGCAATCTAATTGAAGTCTCTAACAAAAGTGGACATTATCAGCCGTCTCAAAAGATGAACGATCAATTGCTAGACGAATTGAAGGAACGCGAATTGCCGGAAGAAGGAACATTTGGCTTGGAAAACGTCATGAGAACGGGATATAAAGATCCTGCTGATCCACCGGAAGACTTTATTATAGAACCATCTTATTTACCTAAGGATTGGAATGATGATTGGTGAAGATAAAAATTTGGAAATGAAAACGGCACTGAACCTTGTTCTATATGAGCTATATCATCTTGACTCGATCAAGGAAGTTAAGTTTGATGAGCTGGGTGCGAATTACTATATGCGCATGCCTTTAGAAAAAAGAGTACGAATAAAAAAAGCGCTGGATTGGGCGTTGGAGAACACAGAGCATAAGTTTAATGAGAGTCTTTCTAATCTTAGTCATATTGATAATGAAGAGATCATTCGCTTTTTAACAATCATTAAAAATGGATTTGAAGAGTTCAATGTTATTGAGGCTTGAGTAGGCTTGTTATTTTTCCTTTGCAGTTTTATGAGCTTCACCCCATTGCAGAAAAAACATAATACTGAAAGCCAGTGTTAGTGCCAGAAGGACTAAGACATTAAAGAATGACAGCTCATTGGCGCTGAGCACGGTAAGAGTGCCAATGGCGATGCTAAGGATTAGTAAATATCCGGCAGTAAATGACAGCGTGATGATTGTACCCCAAGCAATGGTCTTTTTATGTCGGGGGGAAATGGGAGGGGTGTGGCTAATAGTTTCGAAGAAATGCGATTTAAACTGAGCGGAAACGGACTTTATAATCCTGTACAGATCTTCCTTAAAGCTTCCGTATTTATATATGAACGCGATGATC
>NZ_VRKW01000056.1 GCF_009746715.1 Ketobacter sp. MCCC 1A13808 | reverse complement strand
TTTAAACTACTTAAAATTCTAACCGAACAAGCGGTAGCAACGCCCACCCCGCCTGCGCTAGAGTAAATGTAGGACAACTTGGTTTTAAAAATATTTCAGCTCGCAAAGTTATAACGCCCAAAGCAGCGGCGCGCGTTAGCGCGTCCAGCCCGCAGGGCAAAGCTGCCTTTGCTTGTTATGTGCATTTACAATGTTCTCAACCTTAATGTTCTTCTACTTGTTTAAAGTCGAACTTTATTGCTGTGGGTTCAAATATATTACATTTAACAACTTCTGCTGAATCAAGGTCAAATAGGCATATGTTGTGACCTTCAGCCAGAGAGCTTTTATAAGCTATGCCATCATACCCTTTAGATCTAATGAACTCTGATATTATTTGTGTTGGAGCGTACTCTGATTTTAAATCTGAAGCTTTTGTGGGTTTAGAAAACGCATTATCTATTTCAGACCAAACGGATTTTATAATTTCCTCATAAGATGGCTCTTCGAAAATAAATTTCAATTTGAAGTTGTTGTTGCCGTGCTCTACTGAGAAATCTAGAATTTTAAGATCTCTAGTTATTTTCAAATGAGCCACTGTTAGAATCGCCCCCAACCAAGGGCGAACTTCTGCCATGGCGGTTTCTTTATCTGTAGCAACATATAGATGCGGGATCCCCTTTGAGTTAGCCCTTCCTTCTGCTGCACTATCCCATAATGGCTTCATACGACTTGGAGGAAAAGGACAGGGAAAATCATCTACATGAATATCTTCTTCTGTATCAGGGTCATGCTGGTAATATGGTCTCCATGAGTGCCCGTTCTGAGCACGCCAAACAATAGAGTCCTTTTTAATTGTATGCTCACGGTCTTGACAGGTATTGACTATAGAATTTAGAAATTCTATAGATTCCTCATCCAAGATAAAACGCTGCTTTGTGTCTACTTTATATTTAAAGTTCGAATAGCTTCGCCAAGACTTAAAACTCATATCGATTCCTAGTAGAGCACATAACGCTGAGCTAAACGGCAGTTAAACCGCAGGTTTGGCTGTCCGGTGGAGGCCCGCAGGGCCGGAACGTATTTGAGCGTTTTGTTAGCTGAATAATCTTTGTTGATTGCACCCACTTTAAATCCCTTTTAATGCTACTAAGTGTTGTTTTAAAAGCCATGCAACACTGCCTAATTTTGATGGTGCGGTCAACCTAAAGCTCGTGCCCGACTGGGAACGCAACCAACTTTCATGCATCAGCGCATGACTTACTTTTGGTTGGCACGACCTTCCAATGGCACTCTACTTTATCCGCTTTCAAGCGGCGCACAAGACTGTTTTTTCTATGAGCTTGCACAATATTTTTTTAATACCGACAGCTAACGCTGAGCTAAACGGCAGTTAAACCGCAGGTTTGACTGTCCGGTGGAGGCCCGCAGGGCCGGAGCGTATTTGAGCGTTTTGTTAGCTGAATAATCTTTGTTGCTGGCACCCACTTTAAATCCCTTTTAATGCTACTAAGTGTTGTTTTAAAAGCCATGCAACACTGCCTAATTTTGATGGTGCGGTCAACCTAAAGCTCGTGCCCGACTGGGAACGCAACCAACTTTCACGCATCAGCGCATGACTTACTTTTGGTTGGCACGACCTTCCAATGGCACTCTGCTTTATCCGCTTTCAAGCGGCGCACAAGACTGTTTTTTCTATGAGCTTGCACAATATTTTTTAATACCGACAGTGGTGTTCCCCACAAAAAGTAGACACTCTAACTAAGCAGCTAATACTGCAATTTCCTCAAATGCGACAGGGCTAAGCCCATCGTTGGCTGAGTGTCTTCTTTTACGATTGTAGAATATTTC
>NZ_VRKW01000055.1 GCF_009746715.1 Ketobacter sp. MCCC 1A13808 | reverse complement strand
GTCGGTATTGATGCTTTTTATCGCCGGTGAGCTTTTGTTCCTGAATCGTCTGTTCGAGCTGATATAGCCCGCCGATCTGGTTCAGCGCCTGATCCGCTGCCTGCGGATCACGCTCTTGTGCCTGAACGAAGTAACGGCGACTGTGTACCCAGCACTGCGCATGAGTGACGCCTTGGGTTTTCTCTGCATAACGGGCATAAGCACTGTGACCGTCGGTGATCAGGGTGCCGTTGAATTGGCTTTTCAGGGTGTTTTCAATATGCTGTCGGCCACGGCTTTCACTGTAGGTAAAGACCACTTCATCATCTTCGCCATAAAGGGGCCAGAACCAGCCTTGCTTGAGCTTGCCCTTGTGTTGTCGCCCGGCTTTAATCGGCGTTTCGTCCATTGCCAGCACCCGGCTAAGCAGAATATGCCGGCATTGCGCTTCGACAATGGGGCGCAGCAATTCTATCGAGCGTTTAACCCAGTTGGTTAAGGAAGAGCGGGCTACTGTGATGCCCTGTTGTGCCATTCTCTGGTGTTGCCGATACAGGGGTAGATGGTATTGGAACTTATCCACCAGCAATCCGGCTAGCAGACTGACGTCGGCAATGCTGCGCTCCAACACCGGGTCTGGCAACTCGGCGGTTTGCATGGATTGGTCTGCCTTGTGCTTAAACACCGGCATTTCATAACGCAAGACCACATAGCTGGCCGATTGCTGGGCCAGTTTAAAAGTGATGTGGGTGTCGATAATCTCGTACTGATCAGCGTCAGAACCGGACAGCTCGGGGGGCATCACCGCAATGACTTCCACCGGGACGTCTTCGCTAAAGCGTAATCCGGCATCGGTAGCGCAATCGTCCGGACGCAGCTTTTTGGCTTTACCGCGCTGGAAGGACGAGACGGTGACGGTGTCTTCCGGTTCAGGCAGGGTTTGGGTGGGCTCTCCCAATAGATTGATTTGGTCCGGCGCATCGATAATGCGCTTCTCCGATTTACGGCCAAACAGCTGACGCTCGAACCAGGCAACGCGATCTTTTAAATGCTGATTTTCTTCACGCAACAACGCGACTTCTGTCTCAGCAGAAGCCGGTGTGGATTCAGGTTGTGATGGCGCATGGGCGGCCGGATTAGATGGCGATTTCATGGGGTTGGATTATACCAACCTGAACCCTACGCTGCATGAATATAGCGCTTATATTGGCGGATTTTTTTAACTTCCAGCCCATCCAGTAACAATTTTAAATGAGCCCAGCTCAACCGCTTTTTGTTATCTCCGGAAGCACGATAATTAAATTGCCCTTGCTCCAGGCGCTTGAACCAGATACAAAATCCGGCGCCATCAAAATACAGAATCTTTAGGTGAGTCTTGCGTCGATTGATAAACACAAACAGTTGGCCGCTGGCCGGATCATCCTGAAGCTGAGACACTATCAACGTACTGAGGCCATCAAAGGATTTGCGCATATCAACCGGTTGGGTATACAGCCAGATCCTGACGTTGGGTTCGGGCATAAACATCAGGGCTGGCTCAGTAACAACTCGACGCCATTGCCCAGCTTGAGCGTGATCCGCCAGGGGCGGTCTGGCGCATCGGGCCAAGTGTTTAATTCGACAAAGCCCGGCTCAGACACGGCCGAGGTGGGTTGTGAATCGTCGGCCTCCAGAATACGCTGGCGCCACTTACAAAAGCTGGCGTAGGGTAATTGTTGGTCTCGACAAAATTGCGCTCCGGACAGGCCGGACTGCTGGTATTGATCGATGTGTTTTTCCCAGGTGGCGGCGGATCGTCGAATGTATTTTTGGGTTGGCATTGATATGACTCCATCAGTGATCAGATGGAGTTAGCCTATCGCGCGATTTCGGATGGGGAAAGAACGCGGTAGAATGAGCGGTTACT
>NZ_VRKW01000053.1 GCF_009746715.1 Ketobacter sp. MCCC 1A13808 | reverse complement strand
TTTAAGCGATTTGGGTTGGTCCGACAGTGAAAATTGGAGCTTGAGCGGTAAACGAGTGAGGGGGTTTCGGGTAAGATACTTCGGATGAGGGGCAAATCGGTGCTTTATACTTCCTATACCCTCCTGCGGTGGGAGGACATCGATCAAGTATTCGATTTCAGGGCTCACATCACGAACCCCGCCAAGTAAACGGACGATGTTGGCCCGGAGGCGCCAATCATCAATGGTTCGATTCTGCTTATAATAAAGGCTGGCCAACCGAATCATACGCGACGCAACATCCTTGGCGACCTGTTTGTTATCTATAACCCTGATACGATTTAATCCATACAAATACCAGCTATCTACCCAGGCTTTCTCGAATTGATTTTTGCTAAAACCCTGGGCGCTCTCGAAATGCTGAATCGCTTCCTGATATGAAGTCTCACCCGGCATCCCCGCTAACAAAAGCCAATAACCTTTAAAGGTATGAGCATAGATATTGTTGTGATTGTATTGAAGCGCTCTGGAGAAAAGACGCTCTACATCCATTACAACAATCGCATTTCGCCTTTTTAGCAGTTGCGCCAAACCTATATGGGCATAAACATCAGCGCTGCGTTCCTTATCCGCGGTAACCAAAGCTCGATATAAAACAGGCGTCACTTTATCCGCCAATTCCACATTACCCGTTGCAATGCTGAAGCGTTCAGATTTACTACGCAGCCAATGCATTGCAAGATCTACCTGGTAACGTGTTAAAACCGGATCCCCTGAATTCAGATTTATAGCATCATCAATCATGTTCCAGGCGTGGGAAAAGTAATCCATCTTTTCCAGTAGATGAGCTGCATCCACCAGTTCGTCAACCGTACGGTTTTTCTGAATCCAATTGAAATAAAAGCCAGATAAGGAGTGGATCGCAACAATCAGGGAAACAATGGTGACAGCACCTGCACTCCATTGCATAAAAACTGATAATGTATGCCAGACGTTAGCCTGCTGCTGGCTATAACAATAAGGGCATAGCCGGGCATTGATGTGAATGGGTTTTCGACAAGCCTTGCAGACTTTAATTGAATTTATCTGCCCGGTTTGATTATCATGGCGGTCATCCATAATAGAATAACGCTAAAAGCAATAGTTATAATCGTTGACTGCTCTGATGTGTATTCCATTACTACACCTTTTTTAACCAAATGCCAAATCTTCCAGCACCCAGAGAGTTGATAGCCTTTAGGTCCCAGGGCCTGAGCAAAAATGCAAGGAGCGCAAAATGAAAAGTAAATGTTTATGTGGAAATATTGAATTTGAGTATGATGCACTTCCAGGATTAATGGGACATTGCCATTGTGAGGAATGCAGGAGAAGTGCCGGTGCGGCGTTCGTAACGTCAATCTATATAAACCCTCGAAGCCATAAAATAATCAAAGGCGCTGAATTTATAAAGGAATATAATCACACACCTCGTCTGGGCAGGGTTTTCTGTGGAAACTGTGGTTCAAGATTGTGGAATTACGGCAAAGCCAAACATGGCTCTGTGGAAAACGCCCCTTTCGCGAATGTAACCGCTTCGTCCGTGATCGAGCCATTTCCTTTTAAACCACAAGCTCACATCAATCTGTCAGAGAAAGCTGAGTGGGTTGAAATCAACGACGAGCTTGAGAAGTTTGAAGACGTACCGCCTATGGAATATTTTTCCCGCAAGTTGCAGGAACACAATAGCTGACTATCATCATGCTACGATTTACAGCACTCCCGGGAACAATAAAAATGATCATACCAATGTAAAACATAATCCGGCCGATCACATACAGGCCCCGATGCGGCCATACGCGAAAGCAAAGAGCGCGTACGCAGTGCCATTTTAAATTCCGATTACGAATTTCCACAGCGCAGAATTACGATTAATTTAGCCCCGGCTGATTTACCTAAAGATG
>NZ_VRKW01000052.1 GCF_009746715.1 Ketobacter sp. MCCC 1A13808 | reverse complement strand
TAAGCGATTTGGGTTGGTCCGACAGTGAAAATTGGAGCTTGAGCGGTAAACGAGTGAGGGGGTTTCGGGTAAGATACTTCGGATGAGGGGCAAATCGGTGCTTTATACTTCCTATACCCTCAACGGTTAATCAAAACGCGATACATACAATCATAATTTTTATTAGGAAATAGTCATGCAAACAATCGACATCAGGGATTTGAATCCTCGTGCTGAAACAACCCGTTATGGAAGTTCGATCAAACCACTCAATACATCATCGCCATTTTTATGGTTCTCATTTCTTTATGCAATTTCACTGACAGGCGTAGTCTCAGTTGGTGTCAGTATGCGTCTATTGCTGGTTTACGTGTAAGAAAAAAATATCACTACAGGAAGTTTTATCATGGATGTTGATTATATTTTAATCTCGCGTTTGGGCTTTGCTTTTACTGCAAGCTATCACATTATATTCCCAAGTTTAATTGTCGGTCTGGCATTCTACTTAACGGCTTTGGAAGCGCTGTGGCTAAAAACCGGCCAGGAAAATTATCGCTTACAGTATTTATTTTGGTTAAAGCCGTTTACGGCCGCTTTCTTTGTAGCAGTGATTACGGGCGTTGGTTTATCGTTTCAGCTGGATACGCATTTTGGTCAATTTTATTATAAGACCATCGATATTCTGGCGCCGATTCGGCATTTTGAACTGATTAATGCGATCGTTTTAGAGGCGGGCTCATTAGGTGTTATGTGGTGGGGCTGGAAACGCGTCGGTAAAAAATTACATTTTGCGGCAACCTTAATGATGAGCCTCGGTATTATTATTTCTTTTGTTTGTATCATCGCCAGAAACTCATGGATGCAAACCCCGGATGGTTATGAACTCGTTGCTGGGCAGTTAGTGTTGACTGACTGGTTCGCTGCCATCATTAATCCTTCTTTTCCCTATCGTTTTACACATATGCTATTGGCAGGTTTGATGAGCACAGCTTGTTTTGTATTAGGCTTATCTGCCTGGTTTCTAATCAAACAACAACAAATTAATTTTGCGCGATTTAACCTGCATGTCGCATTAACTGCAATTGTAATTCTTGCACCATTACAAATTTTTATTGGTGATCTGCATGGTTTAAATACGCGCGAAAATCAACCAATGAAAATAGCCGCGATTGAAGGACTTTGGAAAACCACGGATGGCGCACCGTTAGTACTGTTTGGTATTCCGGATAAAGAAAAAGCAGAAAATAAAAACGCCATTGAAATACCCAAACTGGCCAGCCTAATTCTAACGCATAAAACCGATGGCGAAGTTAAAGGCATGAACGCATTCCCAAAACAAAACTGGCCCAACGTTGCCCTTATCTTTTACAGCTTCAGAATTATGGTCGCACTAGGGTTTTGGATTGTACTCATCGGTTTTATCGGCTGTTATTTACGCTACAAAAATAAACTCAATAACAATAAAATATTTCTACGCATCGCCATATTCACTATCCCTGCTGGCTTTATCGCCACCATCGCCGGCTGGCTAGTCGCCGAAGCCGGCCGCCAACCCTGGGTCATCTACGAAATCATAAAAACCAAAGACATACTCCTACCCATCTCCCGAACCGAAGCCATCCACTCACTCCTGCTGATGGGAATAATATACGGACTGACATTGATTGGTTTTTTGTATGCAATGTTTAGGATTCTTACTAAAAATCCAGAAAATCAATATGAGAAAAAATTGATCTGACTTTTATTTCCAGGATTTCATTATATTTAATTGGTTTACTATAGAATTATATGCATCAGAATTATTCAGTAATCCGGGTAGAACATTCAAAAAATTTTCGCTATTAAGTAGCAAAGTAGCTTGTGCAGAAAAATAATGTTTGAGCCCTTTCGGGCTATCCATTAACTCAAATATTAGTCTGTTTCTGTTTTCCATAACTAGCATAATGTCTTCTAGATCATGGCTTGTTCCAAAAACGAAAAATCATGATTGGGCACTGATTTCAGCACAGCATGTTGCTGCAGAGGAAGAAACGCTAGCCTTAAATAATAGCTTGGTTGAAAATGATTTAAAAACTGCGTTGC
>NZ_VRKW01000051.1 GCF_009746715.1 Ketobacter sp. MCCC 1A13808 | reverse complement strand
GTAGCCTTAACTGCAGTAATGAGAAAGTTCATCATCATATTAAACACCATGGTAAAACGGAATGAGTTATGGGCACATTGAATATAATTTGGGACTATTGACACCACAGTCACTTGTTATGAATTTAACTGCTTGCACAATGGATAACTACGCAAATTATCCTCTACAAATGGATCTCCACTACGAACAAATCCTTGAGCTTCATAGAATTTTTTTGCAGTAAGAGAACTATCAACTTTTAATCTTTCAAGCCCCAAAAGCGTCGCGTGGTTTTCACAAGCCAGAATCAACTGTTTACCAAAACCCAATCCTACTTTTTCTGGATGCATATAACATAAATAGATATATCCATTGTTCCCAATTATTGATATACCAATCGGAGTTTCATCTTCAATTACTACGAACGATTTTGATGCCTGGCTTTTTATCCAAGTCTCGCAATTTTCAGGTGTCTTATTACTTAACCACGCATCTAATATACATTGGTTGTTTTGGTGATCTTTTACGCACAGTCGTGTTATTGAGTCTCTTATAACTTCACAAACGATCTGTGCATGCTCAACTCTTGCTTCAACTATCATTGACGTTTCGCTAAATTAATCCAAACCTAAACGCACAGTACAAAATGTGATTTCGCATAACGCCAGCAACATGGGCGCAGTGCAGTGGAACCATTTTGCGGTAAAGTGAACGCAGTGAACCGCAAAATGGTGGAGCGTAACTGCGTCCCGTGCTTGCTTTGGTTATGAACTTTTTGCACTCTCTGATTAATTATAGGCATCTGTTAGCATCTGCTTAAGTCCTCGATACTGATCCGTGGCTGCGGACGTTAAACCATAATAGGTATGCTCGCCTCGAAATCTAATATCGTTTTTCTCATCAAAAGCGGAAGTTATTTCCTCTAAACTAGGAGTAAATAGGCCTCGTTTTTCTGTTATTGCCACTAATTTTTGACTTTGAAATAAGTCGTGAAGTAACGCGGTTAATTCAACCCGACTCAAGCCATGAGATGAATTGTTCATCAATTCTTCAATATCCGGCCTAACCAAATCAGATATACGTGTAAACAATTCATCTACATATTCATATACTTTCAAAGTTGCGAAATCTTGTTTATTCATGGTATTTGCTAGATATTTTCATAACGCCTCAATCACCGGCCCACCGAAGTGGAGACAAATTTGTGTTATAGTGAGCGCAGCGAACACACAAATTTGACGGAACGGAGGTGGGTCCGCGTGCATTGATTTGTTATAAGGCATTTTCAAAATACCGTTTTAATTACTTTTTCCACGCCTTCGACTAGCTCAAGTACATCATCTTTTGTTGGTTCGCGATCTTTACCATGATCACACAAATTTCTCAGATCACCTAAATGTTGAATAAAACGCCACTTTGGAGTATCTATAATATCATTTTCTTTAAGGATCTGATAAAAATCGCCAATAGATGGATGTTTTTTTCTGGACTTCAAACCATGTATTTCACAGACATGTCCCAGATGTTTTTCCAATACAACTCCTGCAATCGCACCTCCACCTCGATTGAACCCTTTTTTAGCTAACTCTCTAGCCGCTTCTAACTCAGAATCAAATATATCGGCCTGTAATATTTCTTTAATATCAAATAGAGAGCTCTCCAATCGCGTCTCAATAGCAGCTAAAATTGAATTTTGAACTTGCATTTTGACAACAGCGGCAGATTTATCAGCTACAACTTCCTCTTGATACCCTTTAGTGGTTCTTAAACCGTATAGATAATCCGAAATACCATAGGTAAGAAACGATATATCTTTTCGTTTCTCGTCTTTATATTGGCGTTTGAAATCATCTAATCGATCTGGCAGAAGTTGCTTTATCAACACAAGTGATTCTGAATACCAAGTATCATATTCAATATGAAAATTAGGCAACTCGGTTTTGCTTTCTTTTAATTGCTTTTTGATCTTATCAGGCAATTCCGATACATCTTCAATCATCGCCAAATAAAGATGATTTCCCTTCTTAATTAAAGCCTCAAGTTCATTTTTAATCACATCAAATTTCGAAGACACTTAACTCTCCTATGCCTTATAACGCCGGCAACATGGGCGCAGTGTAGTGGAGCATTTTTTGTGGTAAAAAGAGCGCAGCGATACCACAAAAAATGCGGAACGAAACTGCGTCCCGTGCTTGCCCTGGTTATTTGTTGCCT
>NZ_VRKW01000050.1 GCF_009746715.1 Ketobacter sp. MCCC 1A13808 | reverse complement strand
TGTTAATTTGCATCTAAATTTGACCCGGCTTTTGCACCGAATATTGACCCGCCTAATACGGCCGATTATGGCCTAAACAATTCTGTTATTACCAGTCTTCCTTTCCCTCTGTTGTGTGGTTGAATGTTTGAAGCGGAAACTGTCATTCCCGGTTTCGATGATGTGGCAATGGTGAGTTAGTCGATCCAGTAATGCAGTCGTCAGCTTGGGATCGCCAAATACATTAGGCCATTCACTGAAGCTTAGATTCGTTGTGATGACGACGCTGGTGGTTTCATAGAGCTTCCCGAGCAAGTGGAATAACAAAGCACCACCCGTTTGACTAAAAGGCAGATAGCCCAATTCATCCAGTATGACCAGATCGGTGCTCATGAGCCGGTTTGCGAACCGGCCTTGTTTGCCCTGCTGCTTCTCCAGCTCCAATGCATTGACCAACTCGATCGTGGACAGGAAGCGAACGCGATATCGGTGATGCTGAATCGCTTGTACACCCAATGCTGTGGCTAAATGGGTTTTACCGGTGCCGGGTCCCCCCACCAGCACAAGATTCTGAGCATCTTGCAAGAATTCGCAGCGATGCAACGAGCGGATTAACATTTCATCCACTACACTTTGGTTGAAGTCGAAGTGGCTCAGATCTTTATAGGCCGGGAACCGGGCCGCTTTCATTTGGTATTGAGTAGAACGGACATCCCGTTCGGCGACTTCGGCTTTAAGCAGGGTTTCCAGAACAGGAACGGACTGCACATAGGCCGGTGATGCCTGCTCCGATAAATCCATTACAGCATCCGCCATGCCGAACAGCTTGAGGGTTTTCAGGGTTTTGATCAAGGCATCCTGGTTCATGATTTACCCTCCCGTAATTCATCATAACGGGCGGTATTAGCCAGGGGTTCGGTCA
Source organism: Ketobacter sp. MCCC 1A13808 (assembly GCF_009746715.1). Taxonomy (NCBI): domain Bacteria; kingdom Pseudomonadati; phylum Pseudomonadota; class Gammaproteobacteria; order Pseudomonadales; family Ketobacteraceae; genus Ketobacter; species Ketobacter nezhaii. The sequence continues at coordinate 1,566 of NZ_VRKW01000050.1, read as the reverse complement.
CCAGCATTAAGGTCGGTGGTGGTTTCAGTGGCTCTGGTGCGGGCTTATCGTGCATTCGATTCAGGCAGTTCATCACATGTTGCCGAGAGGGCCGTTCGATACTGAGCGCAGCTTCCACTGCTTGTTCTACCAATCTCTCGTCATGCAGTAATACCAGGGCCGGCACATCCACCATTTCGCGATCTCCGCCGGGACGTTTGAGTAGCTGGTGTTGCAACTGCTTGAAGCTGTCCGGTAGTTCTTCAAACGGCGCCCCGTTACGCAATGCACCGGGCTTGCGCTGTACCACCGACAGGTAGTGACGCCAGTCATAAATGGTTTTACCGGTTACGCTGTGGTCTCGGGAGAACACTCGCACGTGACAGGCGATGATCTGCGCTTCGGCGACCACCACCAGCCGGTCGCAATACACCCGGAGGCTAACCGGGCGATTAGCAAAGCTGGCCGGGACACTGTAACGGTTGTGCTCATGAGTGATCAGACAGGTCGAGCTGACCCGCTTGGTGTATTCCACAAAGCCATCAAAGGCAGCCGGTACCGCCATCAAAGTATCCCGCTCTGCTTGCCAATACTGATGTAAGGTACGACGCTTGTCCTGTGGATGCGGCAGCTCCTGCCACAACGCCAGACAGCGTTGCAGCAACCAGTGATTCAGTTCGGTCAGCGAGCGAAACGCCGGCGCTTTTTGCCAGAGCAGGTGGCGGGCATCGCGCACTTGCTTTTCCACCTGGCCTTTCTCCCAACCTGCGGCCGGGTTGCAGAACTCCGCTTCAAAGAGGTAGTGACTGACCATGGACTGAAAGCGCTTATTAATCGTGCGCTGCTTACCCCGCCCCACCTTATCGACTGCCGTCTTCATATTGTCATAGATGCCCCGCTCAGGCACGCCACCAAAGACTTGAAAGGCGTGATAATGGGCATCAAAAAGCATCTCGTGGGTTTGCTGCAAATAGGCTCGCAGGAAAAAGGCCCGGCTGTGGCTGAGCCGGAAGTGGGCAATCTGAAGCTTGGTATTCACGCCGCCAATCACGACATAGTCTTCGCTCCAGTCAAACTGAAAGGCTTCCCCCGGTGCAAACGTTAAGGGCACAAAGGTGTTTTTAGCTGCCGTTCTTTGGGATTCCTGTTGCTCTTGTCGCCATTGCCGGGCAAAAGCGGCTACCCGGTCATAGGAACCGGTATACCCCAATTGCACCAGATCCAAATGTAATTGCTTGACGCTGCGCCGCTGCTTGCGATGTCGGCGAGACTCCCGGAACAGCCAACTGGTCAGTGTCAGCTCGTAGTCGTCGAGCTTGGAGGGGGATTTGCGGTCAGGGTAACGGGGTTCGACCACGCCCTTGGCCAGGTACTTGCGTACCGTGTTCCGGCTTAATCCTGTGCGCCGGGTTATCTCTCTGATTGGCATACCTTCACGGAAATGCCACCGCCTGATTACGCTTAATAATGCCACGTCGATCACTCCTGATTGCTCCTGCATCGTTGGGTGCAGGATGAGTTGAACGTGGGTCAATATTCGATGCAAATATGGGACTGAAGTGGGTCACTTTTGGGTGCAAATCAACA
>NZ_VRKW01000049.1 GCF_009746715.1 Ketobacter sp. MCCC 1A13808 | reverse complement strand
AGCTTTTCACTACTTAAAAAGCCGACCGAATAAACGGGAGTAATGCCCTACCCCGCCTGCACTAGAGTAAATGTAGGACCGCTTGGTTTTAAAAATATTTCAGCTCGCAAAGTTATAACGCTTTGCACACCGGACCAGTTGCGGCGTACCAAAATATGGTAAAAGAGCGCAGCGACCATATTTTGGTACGCCGTAGCTGGTTCCGCGTGCTGCAACTTGTTAGCTGTGGACAATACAAATATAGACAAACACCCAACTACATTAGCTTGGGGTTCGTACATTGTCCCAATGATAACGCTCGTTGCTTATGTTTAATAGAATCCATCAGTTTTTGGTAATCTATATTACTAAACTTATCGGATATCATAATGGTCTTCATTTTTTCGAGTGCTACTGGCCCCGATGAAGTACCATCCACTAAGTCAATGTACTCAAATACTATTTCATCTGTGATTTGAGCACTCGCATGCCCTTCATCGCAATGAAAATCATTTCTTATTTGCCTTACAGCTGCTATTACGAATTCATTAAAATCATACCCAAGAACAATGGAATTTATACCTGCACAAGCACTAAAGCAATTTTGATCATCTTGTGGCCATATCTCTTTGCCTATTGGACTAGTTCTAGAAAAAACATAGCCAGTATCTCCTATAGGATCAGAGTAGTCGGACATTCCTGGCCCACAGCCAACTAACAATAAAATTGATGTATAGAGTAGATAGTTCATGATATCCAGCTAACGCTCAGGCTAAATGGCGCATGGACGCTGCAAAATTATGTGTGGAAATGAGCGACAGCGAAAGCACATAATTTTGCAGCGTCCATGCGTCCACGTTAAGCCACTGGTTAGCAGAAGAACCAAAACATTCATTACTGACGTTTGCACTTGCCGAAAAAGCCTCATCGAATAGTACCGTATTGCTACTAGCTCGAACCAAATAATTTATCCGCCACCAGGCGGCACTCATTGCCGCAGTGCTGATACCACGAAATCCGACTTGGGGTTAAAACTGTCAACGACTCTGGAACTAAAAGACTTTCCAGAATTCCCATATCATCAGAGCATTTCAATTTTCCGCTAACAAGCGGCGTGCGCAGGTCAAAATGTTAGAGCCCCAGGAATAGGCCAATCGGACCATAATACCAACGTGCAAAAATTTAACATCAAAGCACCACTCTTTCTTTTGATTTTTCAACGCTAACGCCAAAAACAGCGGCGCATTTATGCGTCCGCCTGATTTTTCTTGTTAAGTGTTTCCTCAGGCCTCTTGTTCTTTGATTCGAACTCCGCCTTAAGGCCAGCAAAATTGACAGAGAACCTAGACATTTTAGTTTTCTCTAGCTCTCTCAATACAGTAGAAAGCAGTGCAACTGTGACGGCCACAGCAGCAGGCAAAATAATTAAAATTGTATTTTCGGGGTTGCTTAGAGAAAGTCCGTCACCTCTAATACTGACAACCGCTGCGACACTTGTCATTACCCCGGTCATTGCGGCCATCACACCAACTAGCTGGCGACGGTAGCGGCTGGAAATTTCAGCTTCTGACTTCACCGATAGTGATTTTTCATTTGAAGCCAAGACCTGCTCTTTCAAAGTAGAGAGTTTTTCGCAAAAATCCTGCTTTGTTTGTGCAGATATAAAAGATGAATCCATGACTTCCTTTATAAGCTCAGACGAAATCTCACTCAAAGTCAGCATCGATGAACTCTCAACGCTGTATTTTCTAGCCGTAGCCGATATGAGGTGCTTTATGATCTCAACAGTTGGTATTTTTTCTTCCGAAATACCAGGCCTGATTGCATAAAGAACTTCCTGATTGGCGGCATGAACCTTTTGAAAGTATTCTCTGTTATCTCGCTTAGAGAATATTTTTCGAGTAATCCAAGCAACTACTAACCCACTAAGTATCCCACCAGCAATGCCCACGACCCATGGGTTATTAAATATTTCCATTGTTTCTCCGAAGCTCGTTGACACTTAACGCCGCCAACAGCGGCCGAGCGAAGCGAGGTCCAGCGCACGTAGTGCGCGATGCTGCTTGGCCTTGTTAACTGTTTTGAATTTGCTGGTTGTAGAATTCACAACGATCCTCTAAACCCATAGATTTTGCAGCCTCTTTGAGCTTTAGCCAAATTTCTTTTGGAGGTTTACTCGTTGCCTCAAGCGCTGCTTCTTCTAGCATATCAAGTGCTAGTTCTAGCTCGTTGTGATCAAGGTATTCATCGTACTCAGCTATAAACTTGCCTACACCCAGACATTCGCAAAGAATTGCGCGAGCATCGCTCAATAAGGCGATAGTGATCTTCCACTTTTTCTCTAATTCTGCTCTGAAGCTCATATGACAGTTAACTCCCACATCAGTGGGCCGCTGGAGTGGAGCCGTTTTTGTGCAATAATGAGCAAAGCGAATGCATAAAAACGGCGGAACGTAAGCGGCTCCACTGCATGTGATGGTTATAATTTGCTTGGGTA
>NZ_VRKW01000048.1 GCF_009746715.1 Ketobacter sp. MCCC 1A13808 | reverse complement strand
AACACCGAGGGACGAGCGCAATATAACAACCAGATGATATGGAATCTAAAAGTTGTCACCCATCTTGCTGCGCAAGCTGACCGCCAACTTTCTTAACGATTCCATATATCTACTCTCGTTAGGTGTTCGGAATTTTGATAGGGAGTAAATAATGGAATATTCAACCGCACGTAAAAAGTATGACAAACTAAACTGGCGAGAAAAACTGGTAATAAGCAGCAGCCCTTGGATTGCGGATGATATCGAGTATTTTGCCAGTACAGCTACAACTGAGACAATCAATCGATTTGGCCATAATGGGCATAATGACGCGAGTGATAGCTTTCGCCATTGCTACTTTTCAGCTCTTTTATCGGCAAATATCGGATACTCATTAGCTCGATCATTTCTTGAGGCGCACGAGCTATGGAATGGAAACCCAGAGGATGAATTCATAATGGATATGTACAACAATTACGTTGGACTAAAAATAGGGATGTTTGGTGGAGATGAGATTACGTTATCTGGTCTCTGTATGGCGGCTTATTCTGATGGGAAATTAAAGGTAATCGTGAAGTGAGTAGGCTATTATTGGCGGTATTTTTTCTGGTTCTTATCGGTTGTGGTAAGAGTGTTGATATCACTGAATACAGATATCTAGGAGATCAGCCTTTCGAGCGAGAAGCATGGGGCGATGGATTGCCGGGAGACAGATCCAAAATGGTTTACAGCTTTCTTCACGAAAATGAACCAATTACTAAATTGACTAAAAGGCAGATTATCTCTGAGCTGGGGAAGCCTACAACCTACTATGTGCAAGAATATTTTCCCGCGTACCTGATTGAGCACGAAGGAAAGAAATATGTGTTGGCTTTTTCACTTGAGGGAAATGAGAGCACATCCCAGGTTAAAAATGTTTATGTAGAGGAATATCAAAGAAATTGACGGAAAATGGTCTGGATCACCTAACCATGTGTTGCAGGGGAACCAAAAAGCTACGAATTTTTTGTGTGTTACGCTACGCTCCACATTAACACAAAAACCTCTCCGCTTTTCGGTCCCCTGAACACGACGTTAGGCAGTCAAAATTTGCGCGCTATCTGTCTATCTATATGCGTGTTTTTTATCAAGGAGAAAAATATGTCAGATTATGACGCGATAACAATGGAAGATGTCACGTATATAAAGGCGATAGTTAAAGCGTATTATGGTGAAGCTGTTGCTAGCAGATTTACGTATGGGGCAGTGAGTGATGAGACGGTAAACGCTGTGGCAAAGATGCTTCATGAGACGGTTGATTGTAGTAAGTGGATTGATTCTGTACCAAACCCTTCTGATTTATTGATGCCCACAAAAAATCTGCAAAAATGGGCGTTGAGGGTAATTCGGGCTGCTGGTAAGCCATTTTTAATGGATAATGAAAAAGTAAATATAATGTGCAAAGTCTTTTTGGCCAATAAATTTAAAAGTGACATTGTCATGTCATTAAAATATTAGGTATTGATGATGATAAAAAAATGTTTGTTTGCGATTGTTTGTCTTTTTACGGCTTCTTGTGCTTCACAGAAGCTTGAAATTAAGCCAATAAATCATGTTAGTACATTTTTGTCTCATCAAGCATTCGATACTCTCGAGCTCGTTGGTGATGAAATATGGTTAAGAAAAAAAGGAAAATTAGTTGCTACATACAAGTCAATAAAAAAGCAAGACATGTTTGAGTCTGCTGTAGAAGAAGTGAAATCTGGCTATGCTATGATGAAAGACAAAGGAGCTACAGAAATATTGTATGATGATTCAAAGTATGGATTCTTTGCTGAAACAGATAAATTTAAAACCTATTATATAGCAGATAAAAATAACAAAGATTACTGGGCCTTAATTAGTCTAAAATCGGAACTCGTTGGTTCATCATTTTTAATTCCTGCCGAGTAGCCAGGGTTGCCTAACAAACGCGTGCAAGGGACAAAACTACGCTGCGGTAAATTGTGGTTTGCTACGCAAACTTTACCACAATTTTCCTCCGCTACGTTTTGCCCCTGACGCGGGCGTTATTTTTTTGCAGGCTGAAAGCCTTTTTTAAAACCAAGAGGTTTTTCATTTACAGTTTCGCAGTCGGGCGGGGCATTGCTACCAATCGTTCGGAAAGTATGGTGATGAATTTTAGCTGATCCGCAATCTATTTGATTTTGCCTTTTCTCCGTAGCGATGAATGAAGCCAGCGATTGAGTTCAGGAAGCACGGTTCCGTAATCGGGCCGTGATTTCGTTTAGTGTTTGTGGTGCCATGGTGGTTTCTGAACGTGATGGATTTCGTTGCCACAACCACCTGTGCATTCTTCGAGTGACAATCGGTGTGTTCTACGGCAGCATCCTTAGCCGATGGGCAGGCCCACTAGGATTCAAGCTTCATAGGCACTGTTTAGTTGCAGTGCATTAATGGTCAAAGTCAAAAAATAGTTGGGTGGTTCGGTGCAGGCAATTCGCTTTTGTACAGGCAACAAATAACCAGGGCAAGCACGGGACGCAGTTTCGTTCCGCCTTTTTTGTGGTATCGCTGCGCTCTTTTTACCACAAAAAACGCTCCACTACACTGCGCCCATGTTGCCGGCGTTATAACTTTGCGAGCTGAAATAATTTTAAAACCAAGCGGTCCTACATTTACTCTAGCGCGGGCGTGGTAGGACATTGCTACCGTTTATTCGGTCGGATTTTTAAGTAGCGAAAAGC
>NZ_VRKW01000047.1 GCF_009746715.1 Ketobacter sp. MCCC 1A13808 | reverse complement strand
ACATCAATTTTAAGCCATCACCAACCTGATGAGGGAATATAAAATGAGCGAGTTTTCGGATCGCGTTAAAGACCAAGTGGAACAGTTTAATTCTTCTGTTGACCAGATCGTAAATGCTTACTATGGGCGTCAAATGAGGTAACCATCATGCATAAGATACAAAAAAATACCCTGCCCTCGGGTACGGTCAGGATTGCGTGCGGGCTGCTGTTAAGCAGTACTCTCGTCCAAATTTCTCACGCCTTCGTTTTCGACGATGATCCTAATGCCCTGCTCGGCAGCAGCCGTGGCGGTATGGCATTATGGGATTATTGCTATGGCAAAGACGATTCTGCAGCCTTGCCAGTCGACCCCCGTACCCTGGTCCAACCCGGCACTAGCGATGGCAAGGCGGTACACTTCAACGCCTATTGGGCCGAATGCCATGTCGACCCAATAGCGGTAAAAGAAGCGGGCCATCCTGAAACCTGTGGCGAATTACGCGATATTTTTTATCGTGGAGAAGAGTTGATGGACACGGGTAGCTCGCGTCCTGCCGCTCTGTTTGTCGGTGAAGGTAACAATGATTTGGCTGCCGCTGGCGGAATTGCCACTTTCCCGGCGACACAGTACAACAAGCTGTGGCAAAGATGGGGCAACTACACTGAGCGACCCGATAATTTCGATTTACTGGTCAGCAACCGTTACGGTTCCGGCCTATCCACAGGCCGCAACCCGTATCCCCTTCCTGGTGAAGACCCTAACCAAACCAATGGCGGTAGCGGACAACTGCCAGAGATGTTTACTCAACTGCGCAAAGACAACGGAACCTGGAGCGGTCGCATTGGTGTTACGTGCCACGGTTGTCACAGTGGAGAGGTGGGTAAGCCCTCTGATGGTGACGGCCTGGGCTTTATTTTTGGAGGCTCAAGCGCCACTGACCTGAACCTGTTTCTGCGTGACATGCTGCCATTGGGTTACCTGGCCTCATTGGCCACGCCACTGAACTTAACCCAAACCCGCGGCACCAACAATGCCAGTGCCGTGAACATCGCATTTCTGTTCCCTGACAGGGGATTACCGTCTATTTCCGGTTTTTTAAACATACTCGGTTCTGGCTCTACAGGCAGCATGGATTCCCCTCCCTGGTGGAATATGGGCCACCGCCCGGTGAAATTTGTTGATGGGCTGTTTCCCATGGATGCCCCTCGGGTAGACGCTGTGTTCTACACCCCGATATTTGGTCTCTTCGGTGGCACGACAGGAGCCTTGGGTGAGGTAGGTCAAAACTGGATGCGTGAGCATGGCCCTGAGATGAATCTGTGGGTGGAATCTCTGAAGGCCCCTAAATACCCTCTCCCTGTGGATACAGCACTGGCTGAAGAAGGTGCCGTACTTTTCCACGAGCTGGATCTGTGGAGCCGTGACAATCCAGTCTCACGTCGCCCCGAGGGAAATGGCTCCTGTGCCAGCTGTCACGGCGCCTACGCACCGCGCTATGTGAACGATCCCGGTTACCTGGAAACGCCACAGCTTGAAGGAATGGCTTCTTACATAGTCCCCCTGGATATTATCGGCACTGACAGTCGCCGTGTGCTCACCAATACCGAAGGTATGCAGAGAGCCGGCGCGGACAACTTCTTTGGCTACCCAGCTACCAAGGGAACCGAAAATGACTGCGGCCCGCAAAATCAAAAACGCCTGCGCGGAGACCGGGAGTTAGGCTATCTGGCGCAACCTCTCTACGGTGTGTGGGCATCAGCACCTTATTTCCACAATGGCTCTGTACCCAACGTCTGGGAAGTTTTGAAACCACAGGATCGTTATCCAATTTGGCGTCGAGTATCGGCCCCCCGGCCGGATAATACTGAAGGCACCGTGGTAATGGGTTTCGACACCCACCTTGAACGCGCATTCGATAGTGAGAAACTGGGCTGGAAATACGATGAGATATCCTGCACCAACCTTCCGCCTATGGTAGAACCCGCGTTCAATTGCAGCAGACGCAACATTTACACCACGCCCTGGCCACAACTGGCGCTGGAGTTGCTGTATGGTAACCTGACCGGTGCCTGGAACGTGGATTTCCCACCGATTGTTACCACTGAGAACATGGAAAACCGCAAAATCTACAATACCCATATGTACAGCCAGGGCAACGAAGGACATGAGTTTACCGCGGTGCTGACCGATGAGGAACGCTATGCCCTTATCGAATATATGAAAACTCTTTAAATCTTCACCTTGGAGAGCGGGTGGTGCTTTATGTGCCACCCGTAATTTACTTTGTCTATTCAAAATCGAGGAAAATTAAATGCGAATTCAACTTACTGTTGTTGCCTTGTTGTGTCTCAGCATGTCACCTTTATCATATTCGGCTCCCACTTTATCGTATATTGAACAAACCCTGATGGAAATTGCGTCGGATCACTATGAGGGCCGTACAGCTGAATCGGTCGGAAACGTTTTAGCCCAGAACTGGATTATTAGCCAGCTTCAAATATTAGGGGTAACCCCTGCAGGCGTGATCCTGCCCACTAATGATGGACACCCTGTTAAGCGAGTAAACTACGCTACAGAGGTGAACCATGACAACCAAGACCACAAGCAAGAAAACCAGCCGGCGGAAATACTCACCGGAGTTCAGAAGAGAAGCGCTCGCTTTGGCAGAGAAGATTGGCGTTGCCGAAGCGGCCAAACAACTTGGCCTGCACGACTCTCAGCTTTATTCCTGGAGATCCAAAGCCCGATCCGAGCGTGACCAAAGTGAAGTCGAGCAAAGTCTGGCAGCCGAGAATGCCCGACTCAAGCGCTTGTTGGCCGAGCAGGCAGAGGAGCTCATCACCTGTGATGTGAATGACTTGACTCTGGACGCCAATACCTTTGATAGAGCAGTGTCCATTGAAATGTTTGAGCATGTCCGCAATTACGAGCAGTTACTTAACCGCGTCAGCGATT
>NZ_VRKW01000046.1 GCF_009746715.1 Ketobacter sp. MCCC 1A13808 | reverse complement strand
ACGCAATTTGAGCAATCCCTCAAACTGAATTCTGAAAACCCTGACGCACACCTGGGTCTGGGCTTGGCTCTGTTGCGCCAAGGCAATACAGGGGCAGGGCGGGTAGAGCTGGAGATCGCCAGCAGTCTGGATCCGGCCCGCAGTGTGTTGCGTAGTTATCTCGGACGAGCCTATTTCGAAGAAAAGCGTGATGCGGATGCCAGCGTGCAATGGAATCTGGCTAAACAGTTTGATCCGCTCGACCCGACGCCCTATTTTTATGAGGGGGTCCGACAACTCTATGCCAATAATCCGGTGGCTGCCATTGACGAACTTGAAACGTCTCAAGAATTAAATGATAAGCGTGCACTCTATCGTTCCGACACCTTGCTGGACAGTGACGCCGCCAGTCGCAGCGCGACCCTGGCAAGAGCCTATGATGATGCGGGCTATGATCAGGGTGTGTTGTTGGCCGCTCGCGACGCTTTGAAACAGGACCCCTCAAGCTCTGAAGGACACCGACTGTTGGCGGATCACTATCGAGGCGATAGCCGTTATGAATCTGCCCGGGCCTCCGAGTTATTGCAATCGCAATTATGGCAGCCGCTGTCCGCCTATCCGTTACAGCCGCAATTGAGCGAATCCAATATTTCCTTTGTTGAGGGTGCCGGGCCGCAAACCCCCGGGTTAAATGAATATCACTCACTGTTCACGCAAGACGGAATTTATGCCAGCCTGGATGGCTACGGGGGTGGAGATGGAACCTGGAGTGAAGACGTAACAGGCTCTTTTTTAGCAGGACCATTGGCAGTGAGTTTAGGCCAGTTTCATTTTGAATCTGATGGCTGGAGGCCTAACTCCTGGCAGGAACAGGATATTCTTAACGGTTTAGTTCAATGGCAGTTATCACCGTCCACCAGTTTCCAGTTTGAAGCCAGCACGCTGGATTGGGATCAGGGGGATTTATCCCCCCACTTTAGTCAGCCTTTGGTTAATGTGACAGGACAGGTAATTGAGCAGGATACTTATCGTGTTGGAATGCGACACAAGTTTAATGCTGATTTGGCAATGATTGTTTCTGGTGTTCAGCAGGATAGGGTGGATGATCAAGCATTGGAGGTACCCTTTTCTGCTATTGATTCGGAGTTGACTACTGAGGCTGCTTCAATGGAGGTGCAATTTATTCAAAAAGCCCGCGCTATGAATTTTATTTATGGAGTAGGCAGTACCCAATATGAAGTATCGAACTCAATAGGAAATGTAATTGAAATTCCTGACGTAAATGTTCCCGGATTTTCGAATAGAATCCTTGCAGACAATTCTATATTGAATAAACCGGAGCAATATAATGCCTATTTTTATATGTTAGGTGATTGGTTTGATTCTGTTGATTTAGAAGCGGGTCTTTCCTTTATATCTGTGGATCAGAAATATAACACTTCAACAAATCAATCCATGCAGCTCGTAGATACGAACGGGAATGTTATTTTTGATTCCGGACCTGGTATTCCGCAGCTTTCGCAGGTTGAGATAGATGAAACTGTATGGCTTCCGAAAATTGGTTTTTCGTTTGATTTGACTGATTTGTTACAGCTTCGAATGGCCTATTACCGGACATATAAAGGTTACTACGCAGCGGAGCAAAGCATTGAACCGACCACCTTTTTGGGTTTTTATCAGGTTTTTTCGGAAAGTACAGGTTCTGAAGGTGAGAACTTATCTGTTGGTCTGGATCGTAGATATTCTGATACTTTGTCGTATGGTATTAGCTATATAAACCGCGATATAAATCTTGATATCCCAAGTGATGTGTCCGGCATTCCCGATACCTACTCTTCGGACGAAGACATTGCGGACGCCTATTTTCAGTATATTCCAAGCAAACAGCTATCGATTTCCTTGAATTTGATTTGGGACAGGCGGTCGACTATTGAAGTTTCGTCAGCCTTGGCACCCTTAAAAGTAGATCGCTATTCTGCGCCAATAGAAATCAAATTCTATTCAAATAACGGTACGACATTTAAAGTTACACAGACATATTATAAGCAGCAATTGAGTAACTTCATTGCCTCTGATAATCAGGAAAAGAGCACCTGGGTGACAGGGATCGCAGCAGGCTACCGCTTTCCCCGACACTTTGGCGCAATGGAGTTTGGGGTAGTTAATTTATTCAATGAAGAGGCAGAGTACGTAAACAACGATGCCTCAACCCTGGCATTTTATCCGGGGCGTATATGGTTCACGGCTTTCAATATCAATCTATAGGAGATAGACATGAAGAAAGTAATTTTACGAAATGGTGGTTATGGTGCACTTGCAGGTCTTGCGATGGCGTTGTCTGTATCTGGCTGTGCAATAGCGGGAAACTCCGGAGAAAGTCCTACTCAGATGGAACCTGAAAAGCCTCAGGCCAGCGAATATTTCCCCTTTCGTATTGCTATTGCCAGGGATGGGCAGCCAGTTTTTATGGATGAAAACGGAAAGGAACTGGACGCAGAGGAAGTTAAATTTCCGCTGGAAACATCTGCATTATATAGCTTGCAAACGATAACGATTGGTGTGGTGCATGGTTCATGTAAGGTGCTCTATAAAGCAAATAGAGTTACAACTTTTGTTATAACCTACCCAGACGCATGGTGTGCAGCAATGGGCCTCCCACAGGACTAAAACACAGCCGGAGCGCTGTCTGGCTTCCTAAAAACCAGATAGCGTTCGGTACCATTAAATATTATTGTTCCACCAAATTGCTATCGCTTCCCATATGTCCCCTGACTCAATCTGTTATTTCGTTCCAAAGCCTGGATAGCATTCGCGTCGCGACTGCTGCAGTTCAGTTGTCGGTGGGGCGGGTCAACTCTGCAGCCCAAACCCTGTTTGATCTAAAAACGGCGGATGCTCTGGCCTTGCAAAGTGTTTTGCTAAGTGCAAGCAATAAGGTCGCAGAAGCAACGCAAACTGCCCAACAGGCGATTAAACAGGATCCACGTTCTGCAG
>NZ_VRKW01000045.1 GCF_009746715.1 Ketobacter sp. MCCC 1A13808 | reverse complement strand
TTTAAGCGATTTGGGTTGGTCCGACAGTGAAAATTGGAGCTTGAGCGGTAAACGAGTGAGGGGGTTTCGGGTAAGATACTTCGGATGAGGGGCAAATCGGTGCTTTATACTTCCTATACCCGACGCCAGTTTAAGAAATTATGTGCAAAGGGCTTTAAACCGTGGTGAAGCCTACCATCAACTGCGTCGTGCGATTGCTCATGTAAATGGCAATCGTTTCCGGGGGAAAAATGATGATGAGATCAATTTATGGAATGAATGCGCCAGACTGTTAACCAATGCGATCATCTACTTTAACTCACTGATACTGACGCGTTTACTCGAACATTTTGAGTCAAAAGAGGATGATAAAAAGCTGGAAATTATCAAACAGGTATCGCCAGTCGCTTGGCATAACATCAATTTGAACGGCACCTATAGCTTCAGCTTTGAACAAAATCTGCTCGATTTGGATGAAATCATGCAATCAATCGTACAAAATGAAAATTAAGGTTCCTCTGGAGGCCCCGTCAGCCGTGGTCTACAGCGAAAAGTGTTACATTAGGACGGAATGTCCCCAGAACCCCATAGTGGAATCGATCAACCAGGGATCAGTGATCACCTGGAGTCATATAAACCTTCGAGGCGAATACGACTTTACCCGACGGGCAGCAAATGAACCGAAATTCGAATTTAGGAAGATTCGAGCATTGAAATTGTGAAATGCGGGGTCTGCCGAAAAAACGCTTAAAGTATTTTCAATAAGATCAATGAGATAGGGGTATAAGTGCCTCATTTACACCCCTATATTGTTGGGGACCCTTTGTTCCTGTGAACTCCTAAGGGTGTGATGAAGAACTCTCACGGGATGGGCCGGTACAATTAAGGGTGGATGTTATTCACACGTGCCCGAAATGTAACAAAAGGATGAATGGCATTAATCAAATGTCTAATACCTCGCAGTATTCGACATCGATACGGCAAGCGGTAGGGGAAGGTAACAGAGCCTGTCCTTCCTGTGGGTGAGTAATAAAGTTGTTAATAAAGTAATAGGCGCTATTTTGGCGGGTCATTAAATGTTATAAAATCACCCGCTCGACCATCAGACCCGACCCATGACATGAATGCACTATTCCCGATTTTAATCGCGCTGGCGGTAGGCACGCTGCTTCCCATCCAGGCCGCAACCAACGCCGCGGCATCTCGCTACTTTGGCGATATTTCCTATGCCGCGTTGCTGTCGTTTATCATCGGCGCCACCACGATCTCAGGCTACGTTCTGATTGTCCGCCCGACGCTCAACAGCCCCACATTGTCTTCCGGTTTTCCCGGCTACATCGTTCTGGGTGGGTTGATCTCCACGGTTTACACCATTGCGATCACCTATCTGGCTCCCAGACTGGGTGTCGGGAACACCCTCTTCATCATTATCACCGGGCAAATGCTAGCGGCGCTGCTGGTTGATCACCTGGGCATTTTCGGTTCCATCCGACAAACCTTGACCTTGCAACGCGCGACCGGTGTCGCACTGATGATTTTCGGATTGTATCTAACCAGAAAGAACAGCTGATTCGAACGAATCAGCCCGCCTCCTGATACAGCACTTTGGGCTTCACCAGATTAATGAGCACTGGCACCACCAGCAACGTGAACAGCGCACACAGCATCATGCTGGACGCAACCATCATTCCCAACCGGGCTGTCACCCCATAATTCGAATACACCAATACCAGAAAACCCATCGCCATACTGATGGCATTGAGCATAATCGGCAGCCACACCTCTTCAACCGCCAGCACAACCGCTTCAGCCGGTTTGGCACCGGCGCGAATAGCTCCCTGAACCGAAGACAACAAATGAATGACGAAATCCACTCCGATTCCAAACACGATACCGGCAATCAGCGCCGTGCCGATATCGATGTAAGAACCGCTCAACTGAATCACTGAAAAATTGGTCAACACCGTCAGCGAAAGCGGCAACACCGAGATCAAAGCCACCGGTAAAGAGCGGAACAACAGCAGTAATGTCACCATCACAAACAGCGCCGACAACACAAAGCTTCTCAACTGTCCATTGACAATCTCGTCGGTGCTCTTTACCAACACTTCGCCGAAGCCACTGGCGACCAGCTTCATGTTCGTGGGCAGGACTGTCGCTGCGTAGGCATCAACATCCTGGATGATCCTGCGCAAATCAGAAGCCTTTTCCGTATGGGACATTGCAACGATCAACGCATTCTTGTAATCCGGATCAAGCAGATTACGAACATCCTGTTCGGTGCTGTTTTCATATAAAAACAGATACTGTCCATACAACGCTTCCGACGGATCCGGCGGCAATCTGAAAGTATCATGGTTGATCTGCTGATTCATGCGCTTCATAAAATCGCTGGGCGACGCCACGTAACCGATTTCCTTATGGCTCATCAGCCGCTGCTTGATCGCATCCAGGGCTGCCATGGCTTCGGGTTTGACAAAGGCGCGTGATTCCGTCCCCCGGATCCAGAAATAATTGGGAACCGTCCCGCCAAAATACTGATTCAGAAGCACGTCGGCTTTGCGAATATCCGTGGATTTATCGAATTGGGCGATATTCTGATTGTCCACCGGGACATCTCTCGACGCCACCAGCATTCCCGCGCCCAGCAACAGAATCAACACGGAAAACACAACGGATTTTCCGTTCAGCCAGTGCAACAAGCGGGAAAACTGGCGAAACAGATAACTGTTCCCAGACCCGCCATGCTGGGTATTCTTACCCCGTTGAACATTCAGAAACGGCAGAATCGCCGGTAAAAAGGTAACCGTTACCACAAACGCAATCGCCACTCCCACCGACATAAACAACCCGAACTGACTGACATAGATCAGCTTGGTATAGGACAGCGCCAGAAATCCCATGCAAGTGGTCACGCTGGTCATCATCAATGGATTGGTTAAGCGCATCATGGAATGATTCACCGCCGCGCCGGCATCCATTTTCTCTAAATTCCTATAATAATCGGACATAAAGTGGATGGAGTCCGCAATCGATATCGTCATCAGAAACACGGGGATCGTGGAGGTGATAATATTGATCCTGATATCCATCAACGCCATCAACCCCAATGTCCACAACGTTGAAATAACACATACGGTCAGCGGTAAAATCACCCCATAGGCGTTACGGAAGCTGAAATACAGAACCAGTGAAATGATGGCCGTGAGGGCTAACGCGGGTTAAGTGTTGGCAATTTCTCAGGCCACACTGGACGTCAGAATACAAGCCGCTGATACTGTACATAACCACAGTATCAGCGGAAGATACCCATGTCACTGGCAA
>NZ_VRKW01000044.1 GCF_009746715.1 Ketobacter sp. MCCC 1A13808 | reverse complement strand
ACGCCGCCGCCTTTTTTAAGAATTCCACCTCTTTCTCGAGAGCCGCCTTTTCTCGCCTTAGCTTGCGAAGCTCTGCACTTTCTTTCTTCGAGTAGTCAACACCGTCAACAGAATTGAATTGTTTATCTGACAGCCGATTAAACTGTCGCCGCCAATTATAAATTTGCTGAGCACTGACTCCCAAGTCTTTTGCGACAGAGGCGTTGGTATTGTCTGGCTTTTCAGCACGCTTTACGGCCTCTCGGCGAAATTCTTCGGTATAGGTCTGTCTTTTCTTTCGGGTCATTTCGAACACCTTATATCATAGGTTCTAACTATAACAGGGTGTCTACTGAAAGTGGGTAACACGGACAGCTAACGCCGCCAACAACGGCAGACTTGTGATTGTGGATTTTGTGCAACAATGGCGAAGCCATGCACAAAAGACTCAAGTGCAAGGCTGTCCAGTGAGCGAAGCGAACGATGTTGCTTGGCCTTGTTATGAGGCATTTGGCCCAAGATGCTCTGTTATAATTTGCCATGTGCCACCTGAGTTAATTAGAACAGATGTGCCTCTGCCACCACCCGAAGCAGCTTGGCCATTAATAATACCTTGCCATTTAAAGGAATATAAACAAACTGCGGTTACGCTATCTAAACAAGCCCAATGTATATTTGAGATTGAATATTTTTCATCTTTGATAGTGGCAAAATTATTTTCAAATGCTTTGTGTACTTCTTCTTTTCCTTTGAACGTGCCTGTAAAAAAAGTTACACAAACATCATTATGCAGTAGCGGCTCAACTCTACTCCATTTTTGAGATGCCAATGCTTTCTCATATTCTTGCATTAAATTTTGAGGTGTCATTTCCCTTTAGCCTCATAACGTCAGCAACAGCGGCCGAACGTAGTGAGGTCCGACGCCGTAGGCGTGTACTGCTTGCTCTTGTTAGAATTTAAGCACTGATATCTCGGCATAATTAAGACCATAAACCCTAAAACAAACTATTTAAGTGTGCCTAGACTTTGCTATTAAGACATAAGG
Organism: Ketobacter sp. MCCC 1A13808; assembly: GCF_009746715.1. Lineage (NCBI taxonomy): Bacteria > Pseudomonadati > Pseudomonadota > Gammaproteobacteria > Pseudomonadales > Ketobacteraceae > Ketobacter > Ketobacter nezhaii. The sequence goes on along the minus strand of NZ_VRKW01000044.1, from coordinate 2,341 downwards.
TATAGCCAATGGACCAAATAAACAAAAGACACAATCACTAAGGACAGAAGGCTTAAGGTTTCTTTTCTTGGCAATAAAATAGCATGCCCCGGCACCTAGCACCCATATTATGGCGGGTATGTATATTGTAGACATAGCGTATCCCTACCCTTCCTTAATCATATATCAGCTTAATCATGATATTCTTTTAAGCATGTATACTCTAAAAATCATTAAAAATTCTAACGCTGAGCTAAACGGCAGTTAAACCGCAGGTTTGACTGTCCGGTGGAGGCCCGCAGGGCCGGAGCGTATTTGAGCGTTTTGTTAGCTGAATAATCTTTGTTGTTGGCACCCACTTTAAATCCCTTTTAATGCTACTAAGTGTTGTTTTAAAAGCCATGCAACACTGCTTAATTTTGATAGTGCGGTCAACCTAAAGCTCGTGCCCGACTGGGAACGCAACCAACTTTCACGCATCAGCGCATGACTGACTTATGGTTGGCACGACCTTCCGATGGCACCTTACTTTACCCGCTATCAAGCGGCATACAAAACTGTTTTTACTTTACGGCTGCACGATATTTTTTTAATACGGCCAGCTAACGCCTTGCTAATGGGCTGACTGAAGCGCAGCGTAAGGAAGTCCAGCCGCAAGGCGACATTGAGCAACTTGTTAACACTTTACTCTGCGAAGTATACATATGCCACTAAACCACTTAAAAATGGAGTTAGATACAATGCTGCAAAACCTAAGAAAAGTATTAGCCCCTCATACCCTCTAGTTTTGTATAGATAGTAAGGCAGAACTAGTGGCCATGCAAAATAGACTGCTGCACTGAACTCAAATGAAGCGGAGAACTTTTTTTGCATTGGTTCTTTCACAGACCAAACTGCTATGAGTATGGCAAAAATAAATGCCCATGCAGAATCACTGGCATCAGATACCACCTCATTATTTGAGTTGAGAAGAACCTGAACCACGGTGTAAGACAATGACAACCCAACGATTGTCCATATTATTTTTATATGTAATCTATCCATGCTACTTGTAGTGTTAACGCCGCCAGCAGGGGCAGACAAAGCGCGCAGCGGTTTGGCTGTCCCTCTGGCTGGCTTTGTTAGGCATTTTATGCACCTTCTTTATCACGGAAGTAGGCAACAAGTGCATTCGCATGACCATGCCCTAGATTATGTTCAGACTTGAGCCAAGCTACCATTTCCATGTGTTTTAGTTGTTTTTGCTTTTTAAGCAGATTTAGCCAATGCTCGACTGGAAAACCATACTTCTTCTCAATGGAAGGAAAATAAGATGCAGGACCTTTAACTTTTTCTTGACCAGACATTTGCGTACCTTATTGAAATTTATTTTATTTTTAGAGGGAATAACCTTCTGACACTTTCATCCCTTAACCTCAGAGCCAGCCACATAAATATACCAAGATATACACTAAACAATGTATGGGAAAATAACGGGCTCTCCGCACGTAAATGACTGGCTATGGCCCCACCAAATAGCCCTGTCATTAAGATGCAGCCTAACAACGATGTTCGCGGAACCAAAAACAATATAGTGCACAATAGCTCAATAAAGCCTATTAAAAATACATATTTTGTCGGCCAGCCAATTTCTATAAGTGGGTCAAGCGCTACCTCGGCTCCCAATAACTTGGGTGCTACGGAAGCTGCTAGCATAAATAACGCGAAAAGAACTGAAATTCCCCAACCATACTTTTTCATACTTCCCTCTGTCGTATTCTGTATGCCTAACGCCGCAAGCAAAGGCGAGCGTTAGCGAGTCCAGCACCGAAGGTGCGATTTTGCCTTGCTTTGTTACACGTTAACTTTGTACTTGAGATCATTGGCCTCATCACCTGTGATGCCCCTGAAGCCCCATTGATGTGGGGCTTGTTCCTTAATGGTTATTTCAACATCGATTGGGGACAACAAAAGCTGGTTTTCAAGTTGTTGAAAAAGAGACTTGATAAGTGCTTTTTGTGTCTCAGGTTTACGGCCGGCCATCATGTTTATTTCTATAACAGTGTATGCATCAGTTCTACCACCTGGGAAATAAAAGTCTTCTCTATCCAGTGGCACAAATCTGTGGGCACGTTTGTCTTCTGGCATGCCGAGAACAGACTGCATGCAGCCGTGAATTACATCAGAGAGTTTTGCCTTGATAGGGTTTAGGTTTTCCTTGATCCCGTATACTACGATCATACTTGTTCCTTCATAGACGTGTAACGCCCACATCAGTGGGCCGCTGGAGTGGAGCCGTTTTTGTGCAATAATGAGCAAAGCGAATGCACAAAAACGGCGGAACGTAAGCGGCTCCACTGCATGTGATGGTTATAATTTGCTT
>NZ_VRKW01000043.1 GCF_009746715.1 Ketobacter sp. MCCC 1A13808 | reverse complement strand
CTGACGACAATAGAGCTGTGGAACCACCTGATCCCTTGCCGAACTCAGAAGTGAAACGCAGCATCGCCGATGGTAGTGTGGCATTCGCCATGTGAGAGTAGGTCATCGTCAGGCTTCTAATTCCAAAAACCCTCAGTACCGAAGTACTGAGGGTTTTTTTATGCTTTTTGAAACAGCTCTTATAGAGCTGAGTGCCTTCAATCTATGCCTGTATGTAGTCATCTTTCAATGTATGTGTAAAATCGAGCATCGTGTACGATGTGAGTCTATATCTGGAAGAGGTGGAAATGCGGGCGTTAATTAATCTGTTGCAGGACGGCGAGTTTCACCCCGGTGATGAACTTGGTTCAGCCCTGGAAATAAGTCGGGCAGCGGTCTGGAAGCAGGTTCAGAAACTGCAGGACGCTGGCTTAGATATCCAATCGGTGCGAGGCAAGGGCTATCGGCTCGCGTATCCCATGGAGTGGCTGGATGGAGCTGATATAAAGCAGCGGATGCCCGGTTCAGCGTTGTCCCTACTCAAGCAGTTGCAAGTGTCAATTCTCGAGGCTTCCACAAATGATTTAGCAATGAAGATGGCATCTGATGGGGTTGGTTCGGGCTATGTTTGTCTAGCAGAGCAACAAACCGCAGGGCGTGGTAGGCGAGGTCGGGAATGGGTGTCTCCATTTGGTAGCAACCTTTATCTTTCCACTGTGTGGGAGTTTTATCAGGGTGCCTCTCAGCTGGAGGGTTTGAGTTTAGCAACCGGGGTAGCTGTCGCAAAAGCCCTAGCGGGTCTTGGGGTCGATAGCTTGGGGCTCAAGTGGCCAAATGACATCTTGGTGTCCGGAGCAAAGTTATGTGGAATTTTGCTGGAAATGACCGGTGATCCTTCCGGGCGTTGTCAGGTAGTTTTGGGTGTGGGCGTGAATCATCGCCTCCCCCGTAGTGCCGGGCAAAAGATTGATCAACCCTGGGCTAGAATTGAAGATGTCAAACCGGGAATCGGTCGTAACCAATTGGCAGCTAGTATCATTTCAGAGCTGTTATTCATGCTTGATACGTTTAGCCGGGCTGGATTCGCTGCTTTCTATGAAGATTGGCAATCCCTAGACATCTATATGAATAAGAGCGTAGTTATAAAAACGGGCACAACCGATGTACATGGTGTCGCTCGTGGCGTGGATTCAACAGGTGGTCTTATTCTTGAGCTACCGGACCGGACCGAAACATTTAAAGGTGGTGAACTCAGTCTGAGGGGGGCAGATTGATGGATACTCTTTATATTGATATGGGAAATAGTCGAGCAAAGTGGTGGCTGTCCTCTGCAAATGCAAGGCGCGGTCAGCTAGATTATTCATCATTAAGTGAAGGCGTAGAAGCAATTCATCGTCAGGCGCCAACCGTTGAAAAAGTGGTGCTGGCATCCGTATTGAGCGTTGAGAAAACGAAAGACGTGGTTTCTAGACTTCAAACCTGCTTCGCTGTGCCTATTAAACAATGCGTGGTCACTCGTAAAGCCCTCGGTGTGACTTGTGGTTATGAGGACCTAACCAAGCTTGGTGTCGATCGATGGCTGGTTGTGATTGCGGTCTGGCAGCGCTACAAATTTGCTTGTCAGGTGGTCGATTTAGGCACGGCAATGACCATTGATCTGTTAGACGCTAAGGGGAATCACCTTGGAGGGTTCATAGTCAGTGGCCTCGGCCTTTCAATAGAGGGGCTCTTGGCGGGGACTGATAATATTCGCTCTGATGTCGGTCTGTTTGATCACGCGACATTACAGCCTGGAGTGAATACCACGGAGGCAGTCTATCACGGAGCGCTGCTAGGAGCGGTTTCATTAATAGAAACAAGCTTTGAAAATGCGACTAGATGCAATTCTGATACTAAACTTATTCTGGTTGGTGGGGATGCTCATCTAGTGGGTGACCACCTCCGATACGATTTCGAAATTCTTGAAGATTTGGTGTATGAGGGAATGCGGCTTCTCGATAACTCCAATTTGTTAATTGATGCAGTGCCCGCATCCGAATAAGGATAGTGCTTAAATGCGTTGGATAATGGTTTGTTTAATAGTCCTGAACGTGGCCTATTTCGGCTGGGGCTTGTATCAAATGCCGTCTATCGCAGTGAGTAGCCAGGCGGGGGGTAAAGCCGATCTTCCCCCATTGAAAGGCAAGCAGTTAGAATTGATCTCAGAGTCAAGGGTGAGTGCGGATGGCTCCAAGCCGCCGCCTAGTCTAGTCTCTGTGAGACCTGATATGTGTTACTCGCTAGGCCCTTTAGCCGGTAGAGAGGAGGGAGATCTTATTGTTGGCGGGCTGGCTGAGCAGGGCGTACGGTCTAAATTGCAGGTGATCGAGTTGTCGAGGGAGGTGCAATATTGGGTGCTGCTCCCCAATTACGAAACTCGCCGCGATGCTCTCGATGCCCTCAGGCAGTTGCAAAGCAAAAAAATCGATAGTTACTTAATTGAATCGGGTGAACTCAAAAACGGAATTTCTCTTGGTCTGTTTTCCAAAGAGTCGTCTGCAACGGGCATACTCGATAAGATAAAGGCGGTTGGATTCGCCGCTGAAGTCCGCCAAAAAGTACGTATAAAAAATGAGTTTTGGGTTCGGATCTTGCCGGGACAAACCCTTGAAAACCTTCAAAAAACACTGCTAACCCTCAAGCGCCCTGCCAGTAATGCAAAAATATCAAAAGCTTCGTGTGAAATGTTTGCACTATCTAAATAATTTGCGTAAACTTCGCCGCCTAAATTGATGAACAGCAAGCGCTGACGTAGCTCAGTTGGTAGAGCAGCTGACTTGTAATCAGCCGGTCGGGGGTTCGACTCCTCTCGTCAGCTCCAATTTAGAGAAAGGCTTTCAAAGTGATGGAAGCACCGGAGGGGTTCCCGAGTGGTCAAAGGGATCAGACTGTAAATCTGACGGCTCCGCCTTCGCAGGTTCAAATCCTGCCCCCTCCACCATGTTTTTGCGAGCTTGCTCGCTGAGTAAAGCAACGAAGCAAATCACCTGCAAGCTGTCGATGTCAGAGCTTGGTTTGTAGTGTTCGAAGTTGTGCGGGCATAGTTCAGTGGTAGAACCTCAGCCTTCCAAGCTGATGATGCGGGTTCGATTCCCGCTGCCCGCTCCAGTTCGTGATGTGCTTTACAGGTTGTATAGAGTAGACGCTCATATAGCTCAGTCGGTAGAGCACTTCCTTGGTAAGGAAGAGGTCACCGGTTCAAATCCGGTTATGAGCTCCATATTTAGTGCGGGTTGACGGTTCGTCTTCCCGTTTTTTGTGTGTAATGAAAGAAGCTTCACAGGTAGAGGCCAGGAGAAGGGTCAAATGTCTAAGGAAAAGTTTGAACGAGTCAAGCCGCACGTAAACGTAGGCACAATTGGTCACGTTGACCACGGTAAAACCACATTGACAGCTGCGCTAACCCGCGTGTGCTCGGAAATTTGG
>NZ_VRKW01000042.1 GCF_009746715.1 Ketobacter sp. MCCC 1A13808 | reverse complement strand
CAAAAAGATCGGTAAAAGGGGCTATAGCTCAGCTGGGAGAGCGCCTGCCTTGCACGCAGGAGGTCAGCGGTTCGATCCCGCTTAGCTCCACCAATAACCGGGTTGAGTTGAGCGCAGGTTAAGAAAACGAGAAGCCAGAAGCAAATGGCGTTGAATTGGCAAGATTGATTCAATCGGGGTAAAGCGAAACGCCCTTTGCTTCTGGTTTTTTTGACCAGAGAGAAAAGCTTGTATGACGAATGCAGGCGAAGTTCTTTAAAAAGTTAATGAGGTAGACTGTAGAAATAGCGATATTTTTACATTGAGTCGTCAAGTGTAATGAAACTTGGTATGAACAAAGTAGCGATTAGCAACTCATCTTAGGATGAGGACGTTACGATATTAGTTGCGGTTATATGATTTTAGGTAAAGGAGACTTTATTTAGGGTTATATGGTCAAGTGACTAAGCGCATACGGTGGATGCCTTGGCAGTTAGAGGCGATGAAGGACGTTGTAGCTTGCGATAAGCTTCGGGGAGGTAGCAAACAACCTTTGATCCGGAGATTTCCGAATGGGGAAACCCATCCTGCTTGCAGGATATCGTGCACTGAATACATAGGTGTACGAGGCGAACGTGGGGAACTGAAACATCTAAGTACCCATAGGAATAGAAATCAACCGAGATTCCGTCAGTAGCGGCGAGCGAACGCGGATTAGCCCTTAAGTCTATACAGTGTTAGTGGAATGCTCTGGAAAGTGCAGCCATAGTGGGTGATAGCCCCGTACACGAAAGTACTGTATAGGTGAAAACGAGTAGGTCGGGACACGTGATATCCTGATTGAACATGGGGGGACCATCCTCCAAGGCTAAATACTCCTAACTGACCGATAGTGAACCAGTACCGTGAGGGAAAGGCGAAAAGAACCCCGGAGAGGGGAGTGAAATAGAACCTGAAACCGTATGCGTACAAGCAGTGGGAGCCCTTCGGGGTGACTGCGTACCTTTTGTATAATGGGTCAGCGACTTACATTCAGTAGCAAGGTTAACCGTTTAGGGGAGCCGTAGGGAAACCGAGTCTTAATAGGGCGTCTAGTTGCTGTGTGTAGACCCGAAACCCGGCGATCTACCCATGGGCAGGTTGAAGGTGTCGTAACAGACACTGGAGGACCGAACCGGGATCTGTTGAAAAAGATTCGGATGACTTGTGGGTCGGAGTGAAAGGCTAATCAAGCCGGGAGATAGCTGGTTCTCCTCGAAAGCTATTTAGGTAGCGCCTCGGACGAATACCTACGGGGGTAGAGCACTGTTTGGGCTAGGGGGTCATCCCGACTTACCAACCCCATGCAAACTCCGAATACCGTAGAGTAATATCCGGGAGACACACGGCGGGTGCTAACGTTCGTCGTGAAAAGGGAAACAACCCAGACCGCCAGCTAAGGTCCCCAAGTACTAGTTAAGTGGGAAACGATGTGGGAAGGCATAGACAGCTAGGAGGTTGGCTTAGAAGCAGCCACCCTTTAAAGAAAGCGTAATAGCTCACTAGTCGAGTCGGCCTGCGCGGAAGATGTAACGGGGCTAAACTAGTCACCGAAGCTGCGGGTGCATATTTATATGCGCGGTAGAGGAGCGTTCTGTAAGCCGTTGAAGGTGAATCGAAAGGTTTGCTGGAGGTATCAGAAGTGCGAATGCTGACATGAGTAACGATAAGGGGAGTGAAAAACTCCCCCGCCGAAAGACCAAGGGTTCCTGTCCAACGCTAATCGGGGCAGGGTGAGTCGACCCCTAAGGCGAGGCCGAGAGGCGTAGTCGATGGGAAACGGGTTAATATTCCCGTACTGAGCATAACTGCGATGGAGAGACGGAGAAGGCTACGTGTACCGGGCGTTGGTTGTCCCGGGGAAAGTATGTAGGCTGAGAACTTAGGCAAATCCGGGTTCTTAAGGCTGAGATACGAGACCACTGCCCTTTGTGGCGGGAAGTCACCGATGCCAAGCTTCCAGGAAATACCTTCTAAGCTTCAGGTTATGATCAATCGTACCCCAAACCGACACAGGTGGTCGGGTAGAGAATACCAAGGCGCTTGAGAGAACTCGGGTGAAGGAACTAGGCAAAATGGTGCCGTAACTTCGGGAGAAGGCACGCTGCTGATGGTGAAGGACTTGCTCCGTAAGCTATTGGCAGTCGCAGATACTAGGTCCCTGCAACTGTTTATTAAAAACACAGCACTCTGCAAACACGAAAGTGGACGTATAGGGTGTGACGCCTGCCCGGTGCCGGAAGGTTAATTGATGGGGTTATCTTCGGAGAAGCTCTTGATCGAAGCCCCGGTAAACGGCGGCCGTAACTATAACGGTCCTAAGGTAGCGAAATTCCTTGTCGGGTAAGTTCCGACCTGCACGAATGGCGTAATGATGGGGACGCTGTCTCCACCCGAGACTCAGTGAAATTGAAATCGCTGTGAAGATGCAGTGTACCCGCGGCTAGACGGAAAGACCCCGTGAACCTTTACTATAGCTTCACACTGGACTCTGACCTTACTTGTGTAGGATAGCTGGGAGACTTTGAAGCAGTGACGCTAGTCATTGTGGAGTCAACCTTGAAATACCAGCCTGGTAATGTTGGGGTTCTAACTTAGATCCATTATCTGGATTGAGGACAGTGTGTGGTGGGTAGTTTGACTGGGGCGGTCTCCTCCCAAAGAGTAACGGAGGAGTGCGAAGGTGCCCTCAGCGCGGTCGGACATCGCGCAATGAGTATAATGGCAAAAGGGCGCTTGACTGTGAGACCTACAAGTCGAGCAGGTGCGAAAGCAGGTCATAGTGATCCGGTGGTTCTGTATGGAAGGGCCATCGCTCAACGGATAAAAGGTACTCCGGGGATAACAGGCTGATACCGCCCAAGAGTTCATATCGACGGCGGTGTTTGGCACCTCGATGTCGGCTCATCACATCCTGGGGCTGAAGCCGGTCCCAAGGGTATGGCTGTTCGCCATTTAAAGTGGTACGCGAGCTGGGTTTAGAACGTCGTGAGACAGTTCGGTCCCTATCTGCCGTGGGCGTTGGAAATTTGAGGAGAGCTGTTCCTAGTACGAGAGGACCGGAATGGACGAACCTCTGGTGTTCGGGTTGTCACGCCAGTGGCATTGCCCGGTAGCTATGTTCGGACGGGATAACCGCTGAAAGCATCTAAGCGGGAAGCCCCCTTCAAGATTAGATTTCCCTGAGGACTTGATCCTCCTAAAGGACCCTCGAAGACTACGAGGTTGATAGGCTGGGTGTGGAAGCGTTGTGAGGCGTTAAGCTAACCAGTACTAATTGTCCGTGCGGCTTGACCATATAACCCTAAGTGAAGTTCTGAGCTTAGAGTGATAGGCAAGCAACGAAATAGCGTAGCCGCTGAAAGCGAAAAGCTCATACCAAGCTTTACGACTTGATCTATCTCATTAACGAATTTGATAAAACGATGCTTTATGCAATCGGGTTATCATACCCCTTTGCCTGACGACAATAGAGCTGTGGAACCACCTGATCCCTTGCCGAACTCAGAAGTGAAACGCAGCATCGCCGATGGTAGTGTGGCATTCGCCATGTGAGAGTAGGTCATCGTCAGGCTTCTAAT
>NZ_VRKW01000041.1 GCF_009746715.1 Ketobacter sp. MCCC 1A13808 | reverse complement strand
GCAACGGTCGTGCTGTGGGGCGGGGCCATCCGCCTGAGTATCGCTTCTTTACGCTCTGGGGAGTATCTTTGCATTGTCGTCCTCTGAAAAGTTCAGGTGACAACAAGGCTGACAGATAGGGCATCCGCTTAACAAGAATAACAGAATGTATAAAACCTTATTGTTTAAAGTATATTTTTGCATACTAATTTTAATTTCTATTTAAAAAAGACAGAATTCGAACGCTGCCTATATCTACTCTTGCGATCTTCTCATGAACCTAACTATTGCAGCCTCATACTTATTTAGGGGCTCAATTCCAACAGTAAGAGCTTCTTCTTCAAGTTTCATTTGAGATCGAACAGACGACTCATAGAGTTTAAGTTCATCTTCTTCTAGCTGTGCCCAATAGCCATCTCTATTTGAGTCTATTTTGCATTTTCTTGGTAACGTCTCTTTAACTACAATTGAGCCGTTTGAGTAATATCTATTGTTGTAGATACATCCGTTAATTTTACCTCTATCAATTACCAGCTCCCAAGGGAATCCCGTATCCTTCTCATTATTTTGCTCTGCTACTGCCAGATCAAATGCCAAATTTGTAACGGCTATCACAATGAAATATCTAAGCATGATATCTTCCCCAATTACATTCCAAATACAGAATAACGCTCCTCACTTCGTAGCGCATAACGAGAGTAGATATATGGAATCGTTAAGAAAGTTGGCGGTCAGCTTGCGCAGCAAGATGGGTGACAACTTTTAGATTCCATATCATCTGGTTGTTATATTGCGCTCGTCCCTCGGTGTTTCAATTCACCACCAACCCTTTTTTGAACGCGGTTTAAATTTAAGAGAAATATAAGTGACCGTAGATTCACTCTACACTCTGAAGCGCAAGCCGTCGTCCGCATCAACTCGTTATGCGTGCGGCGGCTTGCGCTTCAGAGCGTACAGAAAGATGAAATCGCTGACCAGTTCCCTCACAGCTTTAGCTGGGTTTTTCACACACTGACTATGGACTTTATCGTACATCCAGCCCGGTATGATCCTGAGCGGGTGCACTATAACGCGCCGCACAATGGCAGACAAAGTGGTGCGAGTTTTTGGCATAAGATGGCGAAGCCATGCCAAAAATTTGCGTAACTTTGGCTGTCCAAGCGACCGTAGGGAGCGATTGCTGCGGTTTGTTATGCGATCGATCGTATTTGGTAAGCGGAGATAGTTCGCAGTTATTAGATCTCAATTTCACGGCAAAAATCTACACTGTCTCCTTACAGCCTAATGGTTTATAGACTCTATCCAACGATGCTGGGTTAGATTTCAGTTTTGAAGTAGGTCGGATTGGTCTTTCAACTAGACCGCCACCACAATTTGGGCAAATAAAATTTAGTCGATTCGACGTGCAATCTCTACAGAAGGTACACTCAAAAGAACAAATATAAGCACCGCTCGAGTCTGCCGGTAGATCTTTGTCACAGCATTCGCACCCTGGCCTCATCTCCAACATAGGGATCTCCAAAATTAAGTTTTATTTGTGGCACGGTGGTGAATACTCGCATAACGCCCGCATCACAGGAGACAACGGAGCAGAGCCAATTGTGGTAAAGTGCGCGAAGCGCACCACAATTGGCGGCGCGCAGTTGGCTTCCTGTGCATGCGCTTGTTAAGCTTTTTCGCTGTATATAATGTAATAGTAGTTGAAGAGACATTTTATCAAATGGTGCATACGGTGCATTTCCCTATAAGAGAGCAAGCATTTCCGTATAAAATCCATAAAAAATAACGTTTCTTGTTTTTCTTGATTCATCCCTTCTTTTCTAGGGTAGTATGTTATCTTTTGCGATACATCATCATATTCTGCCTTGAAGTGAGCGATAGAGTTACGAAGCTGATTATCATAAAGGCTTTCATCTATCTCATACCAGCAGTCATCCAGGAATTCAATTTTCTGACCAAACGCTACATCCGCATATTTATTTAATGATTTCGGCGTTCGTTTTCCAAAATCACCAAACTCGTTGTGATCGCCTCTTAATATTATGTTGTTTATTCCCGCAATCAACACCAGCTGGCGCGACATAATCTCAGATATATCTTTATATAAATCTTTATACGTTAAGAATTCATCAGTTGAGACCCTGAAAGCAACCAGTTCATTCTGATATTGCTGATCGAAATCAAAAAATAGCGCGGGCCTGAACACCAATTCGTATTTGAGAATCTCTGGATATATCTCAAGGCAATCCTTTTGTAGATTCTTTAGGAAGTCATTTGAAATAATATCGCGAATGAACTTATCAAACGCTTCTTTCTTGCCTTGCATTAGGTCGCGAGTCACCCGCATAAAAATATTGACAGATTCTGCGTTTTCATTTGGCATAGAAAACGGAAAAAATACTTTAGCAATTACTGCATACAAAGCAAGATTTAGATCTTTTTGCTCACTAGACCTTAACTCCTCCGAGAATTCCTTCTTGCATAATCTACCAAAAAGATCAGGGTTTTTATCGTATAACCTCATCACTCTTTTTATGGTATCTACTTTTGGATATAAAAAGTTAAGTGCATTTAGGCGATGATTATGAACTTGATAGTTTTCGTAGCCAATTCTTTGAACCCCCTTCATAAACGCTGTCATTCCCATAACATAGGGTTCAAACGAAACAGGGAAATCTATATGTAAATCTACAAAGGGGTTTGAGCCGTCAAATGGGCCCTCAAAAGGAAGACTTACTGCGCCCTTAATTTTTATTCCGCCTTTACGTGGGTAAATAATGTGTATCGGTTCCCCGCAATTCACGCAGGCAAACCTCATAGGTGTTTCATCCCTATTTGACATGCCAACCCTCACATCAATTAGAGATTCACATGTATTACACTTCAATTGGTAATTAAAATTCATTCAACACCGTATCAACAATTTTGGCTGGGAAGCTTAACGTCCGCAACAGGGGCAAACTTGGAGCGCCAGCGGAAAGTTTGTCCCTGCCTGCTTGCGTTTGTTATGCGTTGCTGGATAGTGACGATTCATACTCCACGAAGCCATCTTCTATTGTTGGGAAAATATCTACAATTTCAAAATAAGGTACTGTATAGATCTTGCTATCCCGCAAAGCATCTATCATGAAATAATAATCTTGAATGTTTTCGGTCTCGTAGACAGCAATATCACTACATTTGGTGCTGAAAGCTTCTACATCATAGAGCCGCACCGATACACTTGGATATTTTGCAAATATTTCAGTTTTAATATGACTAAAATAGTTTTCCCGATCATCTCTACTAAGGGAAAGCCATTCTTTTGTAGCATTCATATGTATAAAAAAGGTGTACTTTCTGGGCATTACTTATTCCTTATTGATTCCATATGGCTTGATGACGCATAACGCCCACATCAGTGGGCCACTGGAGTGGAGCCGTTTTTGTGCAATAATGAGCAAAGCGAATGCACAAAAACGGCGGAACGTAAGCGGCTCCACTGCATGTGATGGTTATAATTTGCTTGGGAAAAACACATTGCCTGCAACGCCCACCAACTCGTATTTTGTTTTGTCTTTTGTTGCATCGTAATAGGATAAAACTGTTGAAGCCCGAATGTAAGTGGGCCGACCTATCGAGTTATGATGCTGCCGTAAGTCACACTGTTA
>NZ_VRKW01000040.1 GCF_009746715.1 Ketobacter sp. MCCC 1A13808 | reverse complement strand
AAATATTGAAACGGATCAGGCCATTTTCAATATTATTCACGAAAACCATTACTTCTCTCCAGAATTGTCGGCATTCAATGTCAAATGTGATTTCTATTTTCAGGCTATTTTCAACAAGCTGCTAAACAATAATTTGGGTGAAAAGCTTTTCACTGTTTGTTTTGATTACAAGTGTTCAAATTTCAACCTCAACAACCGTTCAGCCATTATCACAAAAAACAATAATAATCATATAGTTAAGGCTCAATGAGGTTATCACTGCCAAATAACGAATTATTTTCAAATGCTCTTGTAAGGTTTTGATGCTTTCACGGGTCTTATATTACGAAGGGTGACTTTTCGTTGCCTTGATTGACTAGGAGAATCTCAATGAAAGCTGAAAAACTATTGTCATTAACATTAGCTGGTTTAGCTACTGCAACCTTATCACTTCCCCAAGAAGCCATGGCTGGAAAACCCGGTTTTGAAAAATGCATGGGCATAGCAAAAGCTGGGAAAAATGACTGCGGCACTTCAAAGCATGCTTGCGCTGGTCAAGCTTCTGTAGACAGTGACCCAGAAGAATGGGTTTATGTTGCCGAAGGCACATGCGAAAAGATAGTTGGCGGAAAAATCAAAGCCTCTAAGAAGAAGTAGTTATAGAAACATGCTGGCATGTTTGTCATGCCAGCAACACACGAGAACCATCATGACTGTATCAATAGATTGCCTTGGTATTGGGTTAAGAACACCCCATTACAAAGACCTGTTAGAAAAAAGGCCTCACTTATCACTAATAGAGTTTCACAGTGAAAACCATTTTTATTCTAACGGTCATTCGAGAACCATTTTACATAAGGCCAAAGAAATAGCGCCAATAAGCTTACATGGTGTTGGCTTATCGTTAGGAAGTGCTGATGGATTAGATAACAGTCATTTGAAAAAATTGGTTAATTTGGTTGATGATATTAATCCCTCTCTTATCTCGGAGCACATTTCATGGGGAAGAATCGGGAATATTCACACACACGATCTGCTTCCACTGCCGTACTGCAAAGATGTCATTCAATTGGTAGCTGATAATATTGATCATGTGCAACAAGCTTTAGGCAGAGAGATAATCGTTGAAAACGTCTCCAGCTATGTCTCTTTCGAACAAAGTAATATGAAAGAGTGGGATTTTGTTTATGAAATATTAGAAAAAGCTGATTGTGGATTTCTATTAGATATTAATAATGTTTTCGTCAATAGCCAAAACTTTAACTTTAATATAGAAGACTATCTAAAAAGCTTACCGTGGGATCGAGTTAAGGAAGTACATGTTGCTGGGCATCAAGCAGAAGAGAATTTGCTTGTTGATACCCACGATAGACCAGCATGCAGCGAGGTTAAATCTTGGCTGGACAAAGTCTATTCACAATGCATAAACAAACCACCAGTATTACTTGAGTGGGATTCGAGTCTTCCAAGCTTTGAAAAACTGATTGCACATATGCATGATCTGGCCACTGAACCCGGAATAGAAAACTATGCTCTGGCTTAAGGAATTACAAAACACCTGGGTAAATAATTTATATGACACTACATCGGTGTCATCAGGCCTGCATGTATATCGAAGAAATTTCATTGGAATACATGGATCAGCCTTGTTTTTAACTTATCCACTTACTTATAAACTGATTGGGGCAAAAAAATTCAGATATTTATCGCAAAAATTGCTGCATGAGTCTCCAATAAAAAGTGGTGATTTAAATGAATACGGATCAGATTTAGCAGAAGTAATTGCCAGCAGCGACCTACCCGTTGCACCACATGCTTCCGATCTTGCATCTTTTGAATGGGCCTGTTTCTCAAGTATCAACTGCAGCACCAATGAACACCAATCAATAAGCTACGATGCCATTAAAATAGATTCCGATGTTTTTCTTTCTCCATCCGTACGAGAGTTAGAACTTGTCTATCCAGTCCATAAGCAACAAGATGAAGCACTAAAACCCATATCAGATGGAGCAAACATCATTGTTTATACCGATTCAAGAACTAATACAGGTGATGCGCTCTATCATGAGCTATCCAGTGCCGAGGCAAAATTCGTCAAATCAATACAACACTCAACGTCTTTAGTAAAAGCCACAGAAGAAGCACTTAGTATCGATGAAAAATTTTTACCCATCGACATATTGTCCTTTTTAATTGAAACCAGATTGATATATAAAGTGGACTCACAATGAAAAATTTAATAGACATCCATAATGCTTGTACCCTCTTTTTAACCCAATGGGTGCAGCCGATTTTTTTACTCTTATTGCGATTTTGGCTCGCCTGGATTTTCTTTAAATCCGGCTTAACCAAGATTTCCAGCATTGATTCAACACTGGCTTTATTCGAATATGAATACGCTGTTCCTATTATTCCCTATGATATTGCGGCATGGTTATCCATCATAGTTGAATTAGCACTACCTCCTTTGCTTGCAATCGGGCTTGCATGTAGACCCACTGCATTAATACTTTTAATATTCAATGCAGTAGCCATGATTTCTTATCCTGACATTTCACACGCAGGGGTTAAAGAACATGAATTATGGCAAATGGGTTTTCTTGTTATTTTCATCTTTGGTGCGGGAAAACTTTCAGTTGATGCATTCTTAGCGAAATATTTAACTATTGAAAAGGATTAACATGCCCAGAGAATCTGAAGGTTTTCGGCTAGCAGTTAAAGCCTATAGCGCAGATTTATATCGCTATGCATATTGGCTATGCAGCAACAGCCATCAAGCCGAAGATATTGTTCAAGACGCACTAATTCGGGCGTGGAAAAAATGGCATTCAATTGAGGATGTCAATGCAACTAAAAGCTGGTTGTTTACCATTGTGCGTAGAGAATTTTTAAGATCCATCTCCAAAAATGAGCGCAACAAAATTGAAAATTGGAGTGACGCAGCACTCAATGCAATCCCTGACACAACACTCAAACATGAAGATGAAACAGCATTAAGAAAAATGCTTTTAAGCGTTCCTGTTGGCATGAGAGAACCTTTAATTTTACAGGTGCTAGGTGGCTTTAGTAGCGAGGAAATAAGCAAAATACTCAAAATTAATACAGGCGCTGTACAGACGCGCCTTACTCGTGCAAGGCAATGGTTAAAAAACCTCATAGAAAGTGATATGAAAGAGGAGGCACAACATGAATCACGCTGAGTTAACGTGTATCGATATCAGAAGAGTTCTTTATGAAAACCCTGAATTCACAAATTCTGATGTAAATCAGCACCTACAGCACTGTGCTGCATGTTATCGCTACTCTAAAGTATTATTGAAACAGAATGAAATGCTTAAACAGGCATTAGAAGTCCCTGTTCCTGAAGGACTATCAGATAAAATAATATTCAACCAACACTTAGAGAAATCCTACAAACTGAAAAAATGGGTTGCGGCCGCTTGTGTAGCCTTACTCTTTTTTAGTTATATTTCCCTTGTTCCAAAAACGAAAAATCATGATTGGGCACTGATTTCAGCACAGCATGTTGCTGCAGAGGAAGAAACGCTAGCCTTAAATAATAGCTTGGTTGAAAATGATTTAAAAACTGCGTTGCTTGAGTGGGGCTTAACCCTTAAATCATCACTTGGCGCAATCACTTATCTTGACTATTGCTCAATGCCAAATGGTAAGGGTTTACATATTGTTTTTAAACGAAATGATTCACAG
>NZ_VRKW01000039.1 GCF_009746715.1 Ketobacter sp. MCCC 1A13808 | reverse complement strand
GCCTATATACACCGGGTACGGGTTATTGATGATACCGGGGGGGCGGGCTGGTGAAGATCGATTTATCAGGTGAAAAAAAGCACCACAAAAGGCAGAACCAGGGCAGTCATTACGCCCGTGATCCCCATTGCAAGTGCGGAAAAAGCCCCGCACTCCTCACCTTCTTCGAGCGCGCGTGCGGTGCCCAGAGCATGAGACGTCAGGCCCAATGTAAAGCCCTTAATGCCGGCGTCCTTGATACCAAGACGATTCATAATGGGAATGCCAACCATCGCTCCCAGCGCACCGGTAAGCAGCACACACATTGCGCTTAATGCGGCTATGCCTCCAATGTCTTCTGTAACAATCATCGCGATGGGGGTGGTGATGGACTTCGTCGGCATAGAAAGAATCGTGAGCTCGGAGCCTCCCATAGCCCAGACGATTGCAACCGCGACGCCGACGGTAAAAATACTGCCCACGATGACGGTACATAAAATGGGAAGGATCAGTTCTCGGATTCGTCTGGCATTTTGAAACAACGGAATGGCCAGAGCCACAGTCGCCGGGCCTAGCATAGCGCTGAGCAGGTAGGAGGATTCATAGTAAACCTGAAAGGGCACGTCGAGTAGTAATACAAGACTTATAACAATGACCATGCCAAACACAACAGGCTGCAGATAGGCTTTCCTATTGCTCGCTATGTAGGCCCGTTGACCCAGATAGAAGGCGGCGACCGTAATCAGCACGCCAAAATAGGGAAATGAAATGATAAGGTCTACTGTATTACTCATTTACGATTTTCTAAAAAGGCGCATAAAGAATATAAAAACAAAGGGAATGAACAAAAGCGAAAGCACCAAGCTCACGATAATGGCGACGACTATGGTGATGCCATCTTGCTCCAGAAGTGCTTTATGTTGAACAATTCCGGCACTGGCAGGTATGAGAAACAGAGGTAACAGGGGTAATAGCGATGTGGTTACTTTCACCATCGAATCTGAAACCTGCCCGCGGATAAGAAGGTAAATAAAAAGCAGGACCAAGCCCATCACGGGGGCGGGTATGGGCAAAGCCACCAGATTGGTGATCAGGTAGCCCAGCATCTGGAAGAAAAACAAGGTTAATAATCCAAGCAGCATGATATTGTCCCGACTCATCTACGGCGCAAAGGATAGCATAAAAATTCCCCTATTGAGATTGAGGTAAAGCCGCAAAGAAGCCGAATAAGCCGTCTGCCCTGCAACCTTACCGATACAGACTAGGCAGGGTAATTCACATTAGCCCCTGATTCGGGGATATCACCAGTTATAAGACGCAGTTCACATAATTACGATGGAAGTTCGTAGATCTGGAAATAAAATTGACTCGAACCCGCTATTCATCGCCTCTTAGCGCCTTTTTGAGCTATAAAACAGGCTTTATATAACCTAATGAAATTAACCTTATTACAAATAAGTCTAAAGAATTCATGGGCGGAACAAACATGTGTCCTGGAGCGCTGTCTATACTTCTCCCTGAAACGATTTGTTAAGACCAATGGAAGACTTTAGATAAGAGGATAAAAGATTGGACCATTTATCAGGAGTGGCAGTTATGGATCCTAAAGCAGATGTGATCTACAAAAAAATTGAGCACTATTTAGAGGAAAGAAAGGGCCGGGATCGAAGAAAGGATGAAACACCTGAAGAAGCGGAAGCGAATGCAGAACGGCGCTCCGGTGATGAAAGGCGTACCGAAGACGAATAAAGCGGGCATATCCTTTTCCCAGAAAAAAGCGGAGTGATTAAACGCTTCGCTTTATACCCTTTGTATATTCAGTGTTTATTCAGGTAGCGTGCGGCATTATCGGCTGTAGGCTTCCGCTGTGTTGTTAATTGATGTCTGGAGTTATTTATGAAATTGCTTGGTAGTGTAGCGTTATCCGGTATTTTGCTGGTCGCGTCAGGTTGTACCATCGATCCCTATACGGGGGAGAAGAAGGTCAGTAATTCAGCGATTGGTGCTGCAGCTGGGGCTGTGGTGGGTGCCGCCGTATCGAGTAAGGACGATCGCGCAAAAGGTGCTGCAATTGGTGCAGCAGTCGGAGGCGGAGCAGGTTATTATTTTGATTATCAGGAAAAAATTCTGCGTCAGAAACTAGAAGGGACCGGGGTGAGCGTGACGCGTACCGAGTCCGGGATTCGGTTGAACATGCCGGGCAATGTCAGCTTTCCATCCGATCAATATGATTTGAAGCCGTCATTCTATGAAGTTCTGGATTCTGTCGCCGTGGTATTGAAGGAATACAACAAAACCTCGATACAAGTGGTCGGCCATACGGACAGCACCGGTAGTTTTGAACATAATCAGGCCTTGTCTGAAAATCGTGCCAACAGTGTGAAAAGCTATCTGGAGCAAAAAGGGGTCGCCGCCAACCGGTTACATTCCAATGGCTACGGGCCCAGACAGCCTGTCGCGAGTAATGATACTGCGCAGGGTCGGGCCGCCAATCGGCGGGTCGAAATACAGATTCTGGGACAAAGTTAATCGGTACTATTGCAACACCATGATTTGTGGTTGGCACGTGGAAGGGAGCATAAGCTCCCTTTTTTTCTGTCCGGTTTGCAAGTCATTGCCTGAAGCCTAATAATCCCCTGGTCTTGTGATTAAACAACAGATTGATATCTGCGTGGGAGTGGTATTTTGGGTAAGCTGACGAGCGATTATGATTATGATCTTTTTGTTATAGGTGCAGGTTCTGGCGGCGTACGTTGTGCGCGGATGTCTGCTTCCATGGGGGCTCGGGTTGCTATCGCGGAAGAACGGTATTATGGCGGAACCTGCGTCAACGTAGGCTGCGTCCCGAAAAAATTATTCTACTATGGTTCGCATGTTAGCGAAGAACTCGCCTTGGCCGCGTCGTATGGCTGGACCGTTCCGCCGGTAGAGTTTGACTGGAATATCCTGAGAGATAACAAAACCCGAGAGATCGAGCGATTAAATGGAATCTACCAGCGGATTTTAACGAGTAATAATGTCACGGTTATTGATGGTCACGCTTCGCTTGATGGGCCCAACCACGTTCAGGTGGGTGGCAAAACCTATTCGGCAAAACACATCCTGATTGCCACCGGTAGCTGGCCTTTTATGCCGGAGATTCCAGGGATTGAGCACGCGATCACTTCTAACGAATTCTTCTACTTGGATTCGTTACCGGAGCGGGCGCTGATTGTCGGTGGAGGTTATATCGGGATTGAGTTTGCGTGCATTCTGAAAAATCTGGGTGTTGATGTGAGCATAAGTTACCGCGGTGAGTTATTTCTCAGGGGGTTTGATATTGATGTTCGCCATCATGTGAAGTCGGCGCTCGAGGAAAAGGGCATAACGCTTTTATTCAATCAGGATGTTGTTTCGATCGAATCGGAAAACAACGGTGTCCGAACGGTTACCGACGGCGAAGGCAAGACCCGCGATTACGATTTGGTGATTTATGCTACCGGGCGAAAGCCGAAAACAGATGGCCTGGGGCTGGAGGCGCTGAAAATTAAATTGACAAAATCCGGTGCCGTTGAAGTGAATGAGCGGTATCAAAGTAGCGTACCAAGCGTTTACGCCATCGGAGATGTGATTGATCGGATGCAACTGACGCCGGTCGCGTTGGCGGAAGGAATGTTCTTATCGAAACATTTTTTCGGTGAGGG
Source organism: Ketobacter sp. MCCC 1A13808 (assembly GCF_009746715.1). NCBI lineage: Bacteria > Pseudomonadati > Pseudomonadota > Gammaproteobacteria > Pseudomonadales > Ketobacteraceae > Ketobacter > Ketobacter nezhaii. The sequence continues at coordinate 101 of NZ_VRKW01000039.1, read as the reverse complement.
GGCAGCTCCGCTGAATTACGACAATATACCGACAGCGGTCTTTACCCAGCCAAGTATTGGTACTGTAGGGCTAAGCGAAGATCAGGCCAGGGAGCAGGGAT
>NZ_VRKW01000038.1 GCF_009746715.1 Ketobacter sp. MCCC 1A13808 | reverse complement strand
GCAGGCAATTCGCTTTTGTACAGGCAACAAATAACCAGGGCAAGCACGGGACGCAGTTTCGTTCCGCATTTTTTGTGGTATCGCTGCGCTCTTTTTACCACAAAAAATGCTCCACTACACTACGCCCATGTTGCCGGCGTTATAAATTGCCAGTTCAAATATTTTTAAAACCAAGCGGTTCTACATATACACCTTCGCAAGTCCGGTAGGGCGTTGCTACCGCTTGTTCGGTTAGAATATTAAGTAGTTTAAAGCTGGAAGTGATCAACTAGAGTTAGCATTGTCTCCGCTATTTGGACTGAGTTAGCGATTTAGTTCAAAAAGCACTGCCCCAGAGTCGGGCCGTAGTTTTGTTCAGGTGTTGTGGTTTCACGGTGTTTTCTATCGGGTTGGTTCCGGGTGCATGGGCGGTTCGTGGACATCGAGGACGCGGCAAATCTTGACAGAGGTGCATTTGATTCGGATCGTGGTTTATTCCGTTGCCACAAACCTTGAGTGCATTCTTGCGGTGACAAACAGCGTGATATACGGCAGCATCATAACTCGATAGGTCGGCCCACTTACATTAGGGCTTCAACAGTTTTATCCTATTACGATGCAACAAAAGACAAAACAAAATACGAGTTGGTGGGCGTTGCAGGCAATGCGTTTTACCCAAGCAAATTATAACCAGGCGGTGCAGTGGAGCCAGTTACGTTCCGCAATTTTTGTGGTGTCGCTTCGCGCCTTTTACCACAAAAATCGCTCCACTTCACAGGCCCACTGACCTTTGCGTTATAAATTGCCAGTTCAAATATTTTTAAAACCAAGCGGTTCTACATATACACCTTCGCAAGTCCGGTAGGGCGTTGCTACCGCTTGTTCGGTTAGAATATTAAGTAGTTTAAAGCTGGAAGTGATCAACTAGAGTTAGCATTGTCTCCGCTATTTGGACTGAGTTAGCGATTTAGTTCAAGAAGCACTGCCCCAGAGTCGGGCCGTAGTTTTGTTCAGGTGTTGTGGTTTCACGGTGTTTTCTATCGGGTTGGTTCCGGGTGCATGGGCGGTTCGTGGACATCGAGGACGCGGCAAATCTTGACAGAGGTGCATTTGATTCGGATCGTGGTTTATTCCGTTGCCACAAACCTTGAGTGCATTCTTGCGGTGACAAACAGCGTGATATACGGCAGCATCATAACTCGATAGGTCGGCCCACTTACATTAGGGCTTCAACAGTTTTATCCTATTACGATGCAACAAAAGACAAAACAAAATACGAGTTGGTGGGCGTTGCAGGCAATGCGTTTTACCCAAGCAAATTATAACCAGGCGGTGCAGTGGAGCCAGTTACGTTCCGCAATTTTTGTGGTGTCGCTTCGCGCCTTTTACCACAAAAATCGCTCCACTCCACAGGCCCACTGACCTTTGCGTTAGATTTTTCAGATAACTGTTCCAATTTACATAGAGGTTATATAAAGTTGCTTCTGAACGATGGTGTAAGGGAAAACACACTCCGCAAGGAGAGTATTTGTGAGGTTCGAATCCTCACCGTTAAAGCCTATTCAACGAGTAGGCTTTAACGGTGGTAATTCAAAATGTCTAGAAATCCTTCCAAAATATATAGTCAGCATGTTGCTAATTTACGAGAGTTAGAACTGGCTATAAGTCATACTGGCCGAATGGCTCGATCAGAAATTGCCTCAAGAGACCCTCAGCAGAGCTTAAGATCACTACTTCGTCTGTACTCATTTTTGATCGGGGCTTGGGCTGAAACAAGGTTAAGGAAACTTCTCCATGAGGAGTTCGGGTTCAGCGAAGTTGAGAGAAAACAAATAACGGATAAGTCATCTCAACTTGAGCAGTGGCAAGAAACTATAGATCTAGCTTTTCGGAAACACCACAAAATAACCAAAGCTCCGCTTGATGAGCGCTCTTTAGGTGTTGCACACGCGGCCAGAAGAGGTGCGCTTCATGATGTTTTATCAAATGAGCTAAGAGTTATTATAGAAATCAGAAACAAGCTTGCTCACGGTCAATGGATATACCCATTCAATAGCGATGAAACTGCAGTTGAACCAGATAAATACAAACTAATAAACAAGGAAAATTATCAGTCATTACAATTCAAGTTGGCGTTAGTTGGTCATCTAGCTGATGCAGTTCACGACCTTGTGGTAAGTCCTGCAACGTTTGAGCGTGATTTTGAAAGTCATTTCAAAAAACTATTTCAAGTTCGAACTAATCTAGTGACTAAAGTATATTCGAAATATGAGAATTCTCTTATTAAAAGCAGGGAGTCAGCGCGTGCTGCAAGAAAATCTAACAAATAAAGCAACCGGACGGTTTCACCGCCGGTTCTTTAGGCGTTAGGCTATCGAATTAGCGCATCTATAAAATGGTGAAAGTATGGCAAATTTTATTCCTAAAGCTTTTTTGGTGTTACTTATGTCTATAGCTTCGGTAATTTCTCTCGCTGACGAGTATGAGGGCATGGTACGGATCTCAGAAATTGAAATACACGAAGGGTATCTTGAAGAGTATTTGGAGATCTTAAAGGAGGAAGCTGAGGCATCAGTTAGATTAGAGCCGGGCGTCATTGCGATCTATCCAATGTATCAGGTTGAAAACCCGACCCAGGTGAGAATACTCGAAATTTATACCAATAAAAAAGCCTATGATTCACATCTTGAAACGCCTCATTTTAAGAAGTACAAAACAACAACCATTAAAATGGTTAAATCATTAAATTTGGTTGATATGTCGATTATAGATTTAGAAACGATGGAAAAGATTTTCAGGAAGCATTCTTTAGCCCAAAAATGATCAAGAGTTCTAGCTATCGATTAAAATCAAGGGAAAAGCCTAACAAAGCCAAGCACAATCGCCCAATGCAAAAAGCCGCATTGGGCTGGACCTCGCTGTCGCTCGGCCTGTGTTGGCGGCGTTAGGCATCCAATCAGAGCAAGTATGTATTTATGAGAACATATAAAGAAATTATGGAAGATTTTGCGTTGAGAGAAATACCTGTTGACGCACCAAATTTCTACGATCATCCAAATTTTATTGCAGCCGAAAGATCAAACCCAGAATACCTCAATAACTGCGCTTTCTATGTTGCTTCTCGCCCGTATAGCGAAGAATATCTGAAACAGGCAGAAGTCATTATTACTAAAGCATCGAAGTTGCTGTATGAGCATTTGAAGAAAAATGGGCGGCAAGGTGCTTGTGTAGACATAACAGGCATATTGGCGCGAATGCTAGAAAAACATGGAGTTTGGTGTGCGTCTATTAAAGGCTCATGCACTATCGAGTTTCCTCCTTCATCCAATGAGGAGACAACATACTTCTGGTCAGTGGATCATGGAGAATCTACCGCAGCGCACTCTTGGCTATTTGCACCTCCATTCAATATTGTGGATATAACAATTGGAGAGCAAGCTTACAGTGGCAAGAAAAAGAAATATGTACCTAAAATAATCCTTGAAAAAGGTGGCACAGATTCGACTGCGGAAATCGAGGATATAATAAGCCCAAGCGCTATTGCACAATTACAAATGCAAGGTGTTCCCCGTAATAAGTTCTTTGAATATGCGGCAAGGCAGATGGAGGAGGTTCAAAGATTCTTTCCAGCGAAAACAGTTGAGTGTGACAAAGGAGCAAGATTTAAATTTTGCCCGGTTGCAATTCATGCTTCCGAGGAACCTCTAGAAGGCATGAGAAATATGGATTTTAAGGGCAAAACACCCCATAAACTGTATAAAAAATACTTTGAAAAAAGTATCGGGTCTATCAATGCCTAACAAGGCCAGCCAGAGGGACCAAAAAACCGCCGCTCCGCTCTGGTTTTTCGGCCCCTGCTGGCGGCGTTATAGTGCACCCGCTCAGGATCATACCGGGCTGGATGTACGATAAAGTCTATAGTCAGTGTGTGAAAAACCCAGCTAAAGCTGTGAGGGAACTGGTCAGCGATTTCATCTTTCTGT
>NZ_VRKW01000037.1 GCF_009746715.1 Ketobacter sp. MCCC 1A13808 | reverse complement strand
CCGCAAGAATGCACTCAAGGTTTGTGGCCACGGAATATACCACGACCCGAATCGAATGCACCTCTGCCAAAATTTGCCACGTCCTCGATGTCCACGAACCGCCCATGCACCCGGAACCAACCCGATAGAAAACACTGTGAAACCACAACACCTGAACAAAACTACGGCCCGACTCTGGGGCAGTGCTCCCTGAACTAAATCGTTAGCTCAGTCCAAATTGCGGAGAAACTACTAAATCTAGTTGATCGCCATCAGCTTTTCACTACTTAAAAAGCCGACCGAATAAACGGGAGCAATGCCCTACCCCGCCTGCGCTAGAGTAGATGTAGGACCGCTTGGTTTTAAAAATATTTCAGCTCGCAAAGTTATAACGCCAAGTTAACCGGCAAAACGGAGCCCGCTTGCGGGCGCAGTGTTTTACAGCGGGGCGTAAAATTTGCGAAGCAAATGCCCCGCTGTAAATTGTCCGGTTGAACGCCTGGTTATGGCAAAAGCGCACGGATGTACGCATAAATATCAACACCCTTTTTTAATAGCGCCCATTGGTTTCTGTGGTCATTGTGCATACTAACTGCGGCAAACAGACCCTCTGAATTCTTGACGTTTTCTTCCTTTACTTTCGCTAAAGAATCGCGTGAAAACTGCAACTGATCTCTTAGCGAGTTGAACGCGTTGTCTTGACTTGAGTCATTGAGCTTGAGTTCAATTTTTAGATGTTTGCCACCAACTTCGGTGAAGAGCAACAGAAGAGGCAAATTACTTGTATCTTTTAATTCAAAGGTTTCAATCAGCTTTCTGTTTTTCGAAGGCTCTTTCCAAATCTGTACCATCATTCCAATAGTACCTTTTGGAAAGGAAGGAAACTCATAACTTCCTTTCTCCGGCTTCACAGAAAAAACGCAAAATCTATCTCCAGTAAGCTCGTGAAGAGAAAGCCAATAGTCATCATCTCGCAGTACTTTCTTAATATTTGGATGCTCATCTGTAAATAGAATTACACCGAATAAATCGGCGACGCCGTCTTTGGCCCTATGCTCTTCTACTAATGAACTGAAACTATCCAAATTACTTTCTCCTCTTGCCATAACGCCCGCAACATGGGACCAGTGTAGTGGAGCCAATTTGCGGTAAGGTGAGCGAAGTGAACCGCAAATTGGCGGAGCGTAGCTGGTTCCCGTGCTTGCGTTTGTTATAGTCGATATACAAGACCGGATAAAAGACCTATAATTAGGTCATAAAATCTGCCGAGAAATATTAAATATCATGACATATCAAGTACTTACGGAAATTGCAGCCAGCATTTCTGAGCTAAAGTCAAACCCAATGAAGGTCGTTGCAAGTGGCAATGGTATGCCTATCGCAGTATTAAATCGCAACGAACCGGCATTTTATTGCGTTCCTGCCCAAGCTTATGAGGCATTGATGGGATTAATTGATGATGCCGAATTGATAAAAATAGTTAAAGAGCGCCAAGACGAGGAGACAGTTAGGGTAACGCTTGATGACTTATAGTTTAGAATTTAAGAAATCTGCCTATAAAGAATGGAAAAAGCTAGGGCATACTATTCGAAATCAGTTTAAGAAAAAGATCGAAGAACGTTTAGAAAATCCTCATGTACCCAATTCTGCACTCTCGGGTGCAACCAACTTGTACAAAATTAAACTCCGCCAAGTTGGTTATCGACTGGTCTATTCGGTCGATGATGACGTGATTGTCGTCACTGTGATTGCAGTCGGTAAGAGAGACAGAAACGAAGTATATGATGTTGCACTCTCACGACTTCAGCAGGGTGACTGAGCTATAACGCCGGGAACATGGGCGCAGTGTAGTGGAGCATTTTTTGTGGTAAAAAGAGCGAAGCGATACCACAAAAAATGCGGAACGAAACTGCGTCCCGTGCTTGCCCTGGTTATTTGTTGCCTGTACAAAAGCGAATTACCTGCACCGCACCACCCAACTATTTTTTGACTTTGACCTTTAATGCACTGCAACTTGGTAGTGCTTATGAAGCCTGAACTTCAGGGGGCCCGCCCATCAGCTATGGATGCAGCCGTAGAACACACCGATTGTCACTCGAAGAATACACAGGTGGTTGTGGCAACGGAATCCAGCACGACCAGAAACCACCATGACACCACAAAACTAAACGAATTCACGGCCCGATTACAGAACCGTGCTTCCTGAACTCAATCGCTGGCTTCATTCATCGCTACGGAGAAAAGGCAAAATCAAATAGATTGCGGATCAACTAAAATTCATCACCAAACTTCCCGAACGATCAATAGCAATGCCCTACTCGCCCGCGAAGCTGTAAATGTAAAACCTCTCGGTTTTAAAAAAGCTCTCAGCCTGCAAAAAAATAACGTCCCTATCAGGGGGCAAGCGTAGTGGAGCGATTTTTGTGGTATAAAGGAGCGATAGCGACGACCACAAAATTCGCGGAACGTAGCTTGCTCCCCTGCATAGGCTTGTTAGAATACCGGCTTGTTTTAGAGCTATCTTGCAAATTCTTCTTCTCGTTGGCTTAACTTTTTTAGCATTAATTCTCGTGAAATCCCATATACACTGGTGCATAAAGCTAATAGATTTGATACCAGCGCAGGATACGAAGAAATTATTAGATTATGCCCAACCCAGCATAGCAAGCAACACAGAAGTAATACTCTTAAGCGCGTGGTACTAACTTGCAGATTACCAATACAGAAAAATATAAGTGCAAAAGTAGAGAATATTGATGGTGCACCATGCCACGTTAGCCAAGAGACAATCGGTGTCAAAAGCAAAGAAACAAGATAAATCGATTTGAATTTCGGGTGTGTTTCTAATGGTATTGCTAATGCGGCTTGAAGGCCAGCCGTGGCCATAACAGCAGCCGCTGCTTGCGCATCAAGAAGCCAAAAGTGAATGAGCATAAAAATGCACGCCAATATTTGGCCAAACAGCATATGCTTTCTAGATTTAATAAGAGGCCATGAAACATTAGCAATAACTCCCAGAACGCCAAAAACTGTAGCAAGCTCCACTTCACATAAACTCCTGAAATACTGATCTTATTCAGGTCGAACCATTCTTTGCGCAACGACCGGCACTTGGTTATATGTGGTTAAAAAAGTATCTGTAACCTTAAATCCATACAAATGGTATAAATGCTTGGCTGATTCATTTGAACGCGCAACGAATAAAATTGCTTGACCTTTAATGGAAAATAATAAGAATTCTAGCAGCTGTTTTCCTATACCTTTCCCTCTACACTTAGGATGAACAAATAGCGCTCTAATTTCGCTATTAAAAATGGCACCATACCCAGAAATAAAATCACCTTCATGGCAAACGTAAATATCTGACTCCATAAGCTCACTAAATCTTTTATCATCATCCTCAAGTGATAAAAGCGTATACGTCATACTTTCATATTTAAGCTCATCAAGTTTCGATCTACTATAAATATCGAAAATTGCCGGAAGATCTTCTTGTTTAAATGCGCGAATTTTCATTTTTTCTAATAACTGAGATATACGTCATCGTTAAGAAAGTTGGCGGCGCTCTTGCCACGCAAGAGCGGTGACAACTTTTAGATGACGTATCATCGAGCTGTTATGCGTCGTTTGTGGCACCCAAGCCGATCGCAAGAGTCTTATCTTGTTTAGAACAACTATCTCTCTACAAGGTCACTTTTTACCCGGTAGATTCCACCCTTACTCTGAAGCGCTAGCGTCGTCCGCATTAACTGCTGTTATGCGAGCGTCGCTAGCGCTTCAGAGCGTATAGGAAGGATGAATCGCTGACAATAGCTGACATACAGGAATACTGTATATATTTACAGTTTGTGGATTTATTCACATTCGAACCCCGGTACCAACCTGAGCAAATGACGTATAACGAGAGTAGATATATGGAATCGTTAAGAAAGTTGGCGGTCAGCTTGCGCAGCAAGATGGGTGACAACTTTTAGATTCCATATCATCTGGTTGTTATATTGCGCTCGTCCCTCGGTG
>NZ_VRKW01000036.1 GCF_009746715.1 Ketobacter sp. MCCC 1A13808 | reverse complement strand
AGCATATCAGTTACGTTGCGTCCACCCCACCAACCATTCAAGTTCGAAATAATGTAGTCGTAATCGTTTGGTAATAGTCTTCTAATCATTGATTATTCAATTTACTGCGCGCACATAACGCCCCGGTCATTGGCCCAAACTGCGCGGCGTGAATTTGTGGTAAGGTGAACGAAGTGAACAACAAATTCGCGCCGCGCAGTTTGGGTCCACGATGCACCGGTTTGTTATGCGATTATAAAGCCTTGAATTGTATTTTTTTGGCTTAGTTTCACTGAACCAGATAGAGTTAATGTGAATTAATTTTGGTCATTAACGTTAAAACTTTTTCTAATACTCTTTAGATAATTATATTGACTTGGACACTCAATAATATTTGGCAAAAACATTGATTTAAAACCTACAACGATTCCTGCGCCAGCCATACCTACCATTAAAGGTGACATATCTATCAGTGATGGTAAACTAATTGAACCTAATCCAGCGCCTACAACGCCTGAAAAATCTTGAGTTATTGTATTCCTTATATTTGTAACTACCCGCTTAATTTTTCCTTCATTTAAAGCTCTATCGAGATCCTTCAATGCATTTTCTAGCTTAGTTACTTCAGAATTCCTTGATCTTGGAATATCAGCTGATCCAATAATTTTCTGGTAAATATCGTCAAGATATACTCTAAACGCGATCAGTTCATCTCTTCTCTTTTCTTTGAACTCAAGTATATCCGATAGAGGTGTGTCTTCCGAAGGAACTGGGAGCATTCCATACAACTCAAAATCAACTGAAACCCCAATATTTCCTTGAGAATATTGAGGCTCAGCAGACATTTGAGCTAAGCTCCACGAACCCGGTTCTTTCTCTTGATTTAATCTAAGCGCTGCTTCCTGTGCTTCTATAAAATATTCACCGTCATCCGATATTAATCCACTTGAAAATCCAACTCTTGTTCTTTTTAAGGAATTAGTAGTCTCTAAGTAATCCATATTTGGTGAATATATATTTATTAAACCATTAGATGGGTAATCAATCTCATCCCAATACATTAAGTATTTTCTTAATTCAAGCGGTGGAGGTTCTCCAATGTACTTAAGCCCTCCATTTGGAAGTACTTCAAATAAAGGGGATAAGACTATACCTTTTTTACTCATGCATACTCCAATGTGATTTACTATCGAACCGCATAACGCTTAGTGCAGCTGCGTTTTGGTTGGTGTATAGTTTTGTGTAATATGGCGGAGCCATACACAAAACGAAGCACTAACCAAAACGTCAGCTGGCACTATTTGTTATAACTGACGACCACGAAACCGCTAAACCGCTAAACCGCTAAACCGATGAAACATATTGCTACTAACACCCACCAACCAGTGCGAACATAAAGCAACTGTGATATTTTTGCGTCTTTGTAAGTTCTGTTAGTTTCCCTGGCTTCGTTCCAGAAATTGGATATGTTAAACAAAGACCAAAACGGTTCCGATTTCATCTCATACCCTAGCTCCCGAAATCTCCTTTTTATTGTTGAGGCCAAAAAAGGAAATCCGAATTGAGCGGAAAACAAAACCATAAAAATCTTCCAATTCAAATCTAGTTCCATAGTTCTCGGTAGTTATAACGCCAAGTTAAGTGGCCCCGGAGCGGAGCGATTTTTTGTGCCGTAGAATGAGCGAAGCGAATGGGCACAAAAAATCGCGGAGTGTAGGGGTCCACCTTGAACGCCTGGTTAGCTGGCATTCGCGCTACCGAGGCTAAATTTAATTTTGTGACTGAAACTACTCGCTTTCCCATATGCCTCACGAAGATTGGCTGCCAATTCTTCTAGACCATGACCGAGCAGGTGCTCTCGAGCCGCAGCGTTGTATTCTCGAGGTACTGCGTACACAAACAGTCGCCATTCGTCCCAACGGTCCCAATACGAAGCATGAATGAGAGTAACGACACCAAGGCTCGCCACGCGCTCGCGCCATTTCGACGCCCAAAACTCATCCCGCCACTCAAAAGTTAGCACGGCGGATCCGGCCTGAGGTATACCGTTTAACGCCTCGCTAATTTTCTCTGCTCCCAGCGGATAAGCGAACCCTTTTGGAAGCTTTGACTTTCTGTTAGTGCGGATCATGCCTGCCTGCTAACGCCGTGGTCAGTGGGCCAGTGTAGTGGAGCTATTTTTATGGTAAAAAGAGCGAAGCGATACCATAAAAATAGCGGAGCGTAACTGGCTCCACTGCACCACTTTGTTAGCCATTGCCGCCGACAGATTTAGTATTAAAAACTAATAACCAGAGCGCTATTGCGTACACTGCATGTATAACTGACATTATGTAGTATTCTGGCATCAAACGAGAAAATGCAGCTACGACCCCATACTGAAACATAACATCTAGCGCACCACCAATTGTAAATGCCGCAAAAGCACCCCACGCAAACACAGGTGTTTTTGATATAAATTTCCATGCAGCTACTGCACACATCATTAACATTCCAGCCCGAACAACAGAGCTAGACAGCTTCAGAGCAGTAGCCCAACCACTCATTGAGTCATAAACACCTTGTTGGTAGAAAGCAACAACGGCTACCAGTATGATCACCCCAAAAATAGCAGCTAATACGCTGAATATCTTAGTAAGTACGATTTTCATAAGTTTTGGCTAACGTCGCCAACACAGGCCGTAGTGTAGGCGCGAAGCGCCGAAACGGAGGTCCTGCACCAGCTTGCTGGTGCATGTGTGGTTGGCTTTGTTAAGCATTTACTTGCACCACTTCGTGGCCATATGAATTATCAATGGCGCATAACCAATTGCCACTAACCGATTTGTGAAATACATAAGTGGCTTTACGCTCTGTTGGAGGATAGTTGGGCGCAGAAACAACGGTATTAGCGAGCACCAGTGCGGTATCTCCTGACTCCAAGATTTCCATGCCGTTCTGCGCTAATTTAAGCCCATTCTTGAAATATACTGCAATTTTTTCAAATGCCTCCCGGATTTCTTGTTTTCCACAAGCGTTCACCCCCGGTGTAACAACCAAAATTGCATCATCCGTATAGATACCCATGAGCGTATCAAAATCTTCGGAAACAATCGCCGTATCGGCCCGTTCGATCTGTATTTCTATTGGATGTCGATCCATTGACTCGATTTCCTTTGGATGCTTAACGCCCACATCAGTGGGCCGCTGGAGTGGAGCTGTTTTTGTGCAACAATGAGCGAAGCGAATGCACAAAAACGGCGGAACGTAAGCGGCTCCACTGCATGTGATGGTTATAATTTGCTTGGGTAAAACGCATTGCCTGCACCGCCCACCAACTCGTATTTTGTTTTGTCTTTTGTTGCATCGTAATAGGATAAAACTGTTGAATCCCGAATGTAAGTGGGCCGACCTATCGATTTATGATGCTGCCGTAAGTCACACTGTTAGTCACCGCAAGAATGCACGCAAGGTTTGTGGCAACGGAATAAACCACGACCCGAATCAAATGCGCCTCAGCCAAAATTTGCCACGTCCTCGATGTCCACGAACCGCCCATGCACCCGGAACCAACTTGATAGAATCCACCATGGAGCCACAACACCTGAACAAAACTACGGCCCAACTCTGGGGCAGTGCTCCCTGAACTGAATCGTTAGCTCAGTCCAAATTGCGGAGACAATGCAAACTCTAGCTGATCACTTCTAGCTCTAAACTACTCAAAATTCTAACCGAACAAGCGGTAGCAACGCCCTATCGGACTTGCGAAGGTGTAGATGTAAAACCGCTTGGTTTTAAAAATATTTCAGCTCGCAAAGTTATAACGCCCGTATCTGTGGGCAACCGTAGTGGAGCGTTTTTTGTGGTATAAAGGAGCGTTAGCGACGACCACAAAAATCGTGGAACGTAGGTTGCTCCACCAGCATACGTTTGTTATGCATCTGCGATTCAAAAATTAGCAATGGATCAGATATAGGCCATAGCAATTTCAATCGATACCGTATTAACTTTATTTTTTCGAACTTCTATCTCTTGCTTCTTCAATCTGCTCATCAAGATTATCATCTAGCTGTTTATTTTTTGAATTCGATGCCCCTTCAACACCATAGTACTTATGATTCAGGCACTCGTCCTTACTGACAAACTCACTATCCTCATGAAACTCGTAGTAATTGGAATTATATCTATATGAGTTCGAATAGTTTGAAGGATCACACCAATAGTTAAAATATTCGTCAGGATTTTCTGGATCTAACGCATGTGAGCCGAAGCATCCGGTGTCTGTCAACATTGTTGTCGCATAAAAGTACTCAGCTCTTTAACAATTTACCGCCTTTTCCGGGTTCAGAGTTACTGAGTCCGGCAAGCTGAGGTTTCTGATGTTACCCGACCATCG
>NZ_VRKW01000035.1 GCF_009746715.1 Ketobacter sp. MCCC 1A13808 | reverse complement strand
CGAGCTCACCTACGAATTCCTGTTGTTCCAGTGCGGTCGTTGGAATTTGTTCCGATGCCGCCAAAATGCCCACAGCAATGGGTAAATCAAAACGGCCACCATCTTTAGGTAAATCAGCCGGCCTTCGAAGATGATGCCGGTGCCTATGACCAAAAAGACGCAGAAGGGTTTATCAAGCTGAATGCGCTGCGGATGCGTATTGCGGCGAACAAAGGGCGTTCGCAGCTGTAAGTGTTTGTTATTACAATAATATGATTTAAATAAAAAAGGGCCGCAATCGCGGCCCTTTTTTATGGGGAGAAAATAAGGATTATAAATGCAGTAAGCATCATTATTCACCGGGTAGGTTGTAAGGAAATATACTGACATAGAGCGTGCTTGTGATCTCTCAATTCTAATAAAGGATTAATGAAAAGTAGAAAAGTCGCGAGAGAATCTTACTGGGGTTAGATTTTTTTAAAATAGTATCTATGCTTGATGTTCAGGCAGGGAAGAGCGGCATGAGAGCTTGCCATTGCATTGTCTGGTTACGGGCAAATGGAGGGTGTTATTGCGATTAATCGTGAAGTCGCTCAATCCCTTAATCAGGCAAACCTGACAATCATCCCGAACGGAATGGATCTTCCGGATTATGAACCAGTCCAGCGGGACGTCATTGTGGAAGAGTTTTCCCTGGATGCGCAGCTGCCGATTTTTCTGGGCATGGCGCAATCGGTATTGGATTTCTATCAAGAAACTCTCTCCGGATAGTCCCTCTCTTTTCTGTTGTGACCATTCAGTCATATTTCTGGCCATTCACCATTAAATGATGGCAAACTAAACCGCACGCTATAATAAAAATACGGATACAGGCGGGAAATATCCTTATGGCAATTAGTCTTAATGAATTAAAACAACTGGTTACCTCTCAAAAAGAGCGCATACCATCTTTATACGGTCAGGTTGACTTCAGCAAAACACCGCAACGGTTTGCCGGGGGCGAAGCTGACCGCACCCAACTGCCCCGGCGTATGGCGAAAAAATTCCGCGGCCAGTTGCTGGCGGATAAAGAGCGGGTGGAGCGGGCCCGTGCCTATACCATGTTGGGAGACACTGTGGCCGATGCCTATGCCGCGTTGATGCCGCAATACGGTTTTAAGCGTTTGATCGATATGTTGAAGCAGGCATGCGATCAGGGTGTCAAAAGTGTTGAAAATCCACCACAGGAGCTGATCGACTTTATCGGATCGATGGAAAACGTACCGGCATGGCTGGACCCGGATTTGATGGAAGAGGGTGCCCGTATCAGCCGTAATCAGATGGCGAACCTGACCCCCTTTGCTATTCGCGGCGCTTTTATTGCTACCTTTATGAATAAATATTCCGGTCTGCCGATGGCCTTAACCGGTGCATTGTCTAGCGAATCGGCTGTGCAAAGAGTCAATGAAACCGCCAGCTTTTTTACCACCGCTACCTTACCTGGCGCGTTACGACGCTACGGGGTCGGCTTCAAGGCAGCCGCCATGGTTCGGTTAATGCATTCCATGGTGCGGTTTAATTTACTTACCCGTTCAGAAAAGTGGAATGTGGATGTTTTCGGTATTCCGATTCCGCAGGTGGATCAAATGCCGGCGGGCACCATCCCGGCTTTTCTGGCGGCATTCAGCGCCATGAGCAGAAAGAAAAAGCGGTTCACTCGTGAAGAGCGTGCGATTGTGGAGTTGTGTCGCTATCAAAGTTTTCTGCTTGGGTTACCGGAAGAGTTACTGCCCGCCACGCCGAAAGAAATCGTCGACGTAATGATGGCGTATTCCGGCACCTTGCGCGATGGCTATGATGATGAGACTTGCGGAGCCTTGGTGCGGGCGACTATGGCAGCGTATCGCCCGAAAGATAAAAGCCTTAAAAGCCGCTTGTATAACGAAACCGAAAAGCGCTTTTCCAAAGTGTTTTTTAACCGGGTTTTTCTCAGTAACGGCAATCGTTCATTGGCGAAAAAAATGAATGTGCAGGCGTCCCCCATTGATTATCTGTTTTTCGGCCTGGCCAGCGCCTATGTGTTGCCGCAAGTACTCGCTACCAAAGTGGCACAACGCATCCCGATACTGGACGATATGGTGGATAAAATTCTGATCGATAAGATTAACCGTTTACTGGTGGAATACGGGCATCCTGAATTCACCACGGATGCTTCGAATTACCGGCAGTAAATCAGAATCCAAAATAAAAAAAAGCAGCGCGGGGAGGCGCTGCTTTTTTGTTGGCTTGGAAATTTACATCAGTAGTCTATTACCATGAGTCATTACCGGATTGACTACAGTGTTTTCAAATACTCAATCACCGCAATACGTTCATCATCGGTCATTACCTCAGTAAATTCATGGCCCTCATTGCCGTGGCTGTACATATGCGTGTTGTAGATTTTCCGGTTCTCCATATTTTCTGTGGTGACGATGGGTGGAAAATCCAGATTCCAGGTGCCGGTGATGCTGCCGTACATCCACTCCAATACCCGTTGTGGCCAGGGTGTAGTATTGATATTGCGCTTACTGCAATTGAATCCGGGGGTGACCATCGGCGGCAAATCCACGCATTCCATTTTGTCGTATTTCCAGCCCAGTTTTTCGCTGTCAAAGGCCCGTTGCAGATCGGTGTCGTAGCCCATCACTACATTGCCCTCAATACCGTCGGGAGCCGGAGCGGATAACCGCCGCCAGATGGGGTAGCGATCCTGAGGTTTTAACACTTCCCAGACATTGGGCACCGAGCCGTTATGGAAATAAGGCGCTGATGCCCACACGCCATACAGCGGTTGTGCCAGATAACCAACTTCCCGGTCGCCACGCAGGCGTTTCTGGGGTTGCGGGCCGCAATCGTTGTCGGTGCCTTTAGTGGGAGGATAGCCGAAGAAGTTATCTGCGCCGGTGCTCGCCATGCCTTCTGTATTGGTCAATACGCGGCGATTGTCGGTGCCGATAATATTCATCGGCACCACATAACTTGCCATGCCTTCCAGTTGTGGTGTATCCAGATAGTCTGGATTGTTCACATAGCGGGGCGCGTAGGCGCCATGACAGGCAGCGCAGGAACCGTTGCCTTCGGCTTTTGGAACTTTGTTGTTGCGTTCCGGTGCCCACAAGTCCAGTTCGTGGAAAAGTATTGCACCCTGTTCGGCCAGTTCAGTATCCACCGGCAATGGATAACGCGGGGCTTTAATGGCTTCTGCCCACAGGTTCATCTCCGGACCGTGCTGCCGCATCCAGTTCTGTCCCTGTTCCGCCAGAGCTCCGGCGGTGCCGCCGAATAAACCAAAGAACGGGGTGTAGAAAACCGCATCGACGCGCGGAGCATCCATGGGAAATAAGCCATCCACAAATTTCAGCGGACGGTGTCCCATGTTCCACCAGTTCGGCGAATCCATACTGCCGGTGGAGCCGGAGCCGAGAATTTTCAGAAATCCGTTGACGGTGGGCAAACCTTTATCAGGAAACAGAAAGGCAATATTTACGGCGCTGGCATTGTTGGTGCCACGGGTCTGGGTCAGGTTCAGCACAGTGGCCGCGGAGGCCAGATAGCCCAGCGGTAACATATCCCGCAAAAACAGATTGAGGTCCGTGGTGCTGGAGCCACCGAACTGGAAACCCAGATCCGGATGGTCTTGTTTACGGCCGATTTCACCGCTGTGGCAACCGTGGCAGGTTACTCCGATACGCCCGCTCCAGGAACCGTCATCGCGCCGCATCTGGGTAAACATTTCCGGTAGCTGCCCACTGCCACCGTTGGTGCGGTTAGGATCTTCACCAGGTAGTGGGTAGGGGTTACGTCCTTCCGCAAACCCTGAGCCGTAGCGATTCGCTACCAGCAGATCAAATTGCTCGGGGCGTTGTTGGTAGCCACCCCACATTCTCCACAAGCGGTTGTACTGGCTGGCGGTGAAAGTGGAAATACCGCCTGCTGCCGCCAGATCGTTATAACTGTTTCCGGCAAAGAGTGCAGCGACCTTTTCTCCGCCGGTATCCATGAGTCCCGCGCCGCGATAGTACAAATTTCTAAGCTCGCCGCACGTAGTCGGATGTGCGGCTTCCTGCACCGCTTCCGGATCGATATGGCATTCTTTCCAGTAGGCATTGAAATGCACGGCCTTGCCCTCATTAACGCCGGGCTGAACCAGTGTGCGGGGGTCTTCCGGGAGAACGGCAGAATCATCTTTGCCGTAGCAAAAATCCCACTGCGCCATGCCGCCCCGGCTGCTGCCAAGCAGCGCGTCGGGATCGTCGTCGTAAACAAAAGCGAACGCGTTTTCGAAGAAACCGCTCAGGGTGAAAAACAATAGGTAACAGGAGATCGAAGCCAGTGTCCTCGCGGACCTGACCGTTGTGTTGTGCGTCAGCATCGTGGTGCCCTCTGTCTGCCACTGGGGCAGGAGTTAATTTTTAATTGTTTTTGATTAAGGTCGACCGACTACAACACTAAAATTAGCAGGCCATTGTGGATACATCAAGATATATATTGTTTTATGTCTCATTCTTATAGAGGGGAAAATTCACAACAGATTGACCGACAATTTTGCTGGTAATCAGAAGGCGGAGGCTGCAATAGTCGCAGCCCCGTTAAAGCACTTGTTTTACCAGGACTTATATTTCAGAAATTTTCCGTTCATCGTCACCACCACCCGGTCGCCGGCGGGGTTCTCTTCTTTTTCCACTTCCATATTAAAGTCGATTGCACTCATGATGCCGTCACCGAACTTCTCCTGGATCACTTCCTTCAGGACGGATCGGGGGTATAGGAAGTATAAAGCACCGATTTGCCCCTCATCCGAAGTATCTTACCCGAAACCCCCTCACTCGTTTACCGCTCAAGCTCCAATTTTCACTGTCGGACCAACCCAAATCGCTTAA
>NZ_VRKW01000034.1 GCF_009746715.1 Ketobacter sp. MCCC 1A13808 | reverse complement strand
AAAAATGGACGATGCCCATAAGAAATTGGAAAACGGCCTTAAACCGATTTATGATTCTGTTCGAAGACCGTTTGAAGGATTATATTTAACCCTGCAGTTACACAGAATTATTTACAGGGTCTTTTTTCCTGTTCTGCCCGTAAGTTCTCCTGAATCTCGCCATGGTTGAAAAAGAATACCCATTGTATGAATTCATTGAACTCTTCGCTTTTGCAGGTGGAGGCATGAATGGTCTCCCGCAACTCGATATTGCTAATATATTCCAGCAAGAATTGTGTTCTCACCACACGGTCGAGTTCGCGAAAGGCAAAGTAGAGAGAATTTCGAATACCACGAGATCTCAGGCGACGAGCAATGGTCGAGGCCGAAACTTTTCCTTCTTTAATGGATATCGCAATACGTAGCATATCCCGGTAGTTGTCGCGGATGAGCTGATAGTTGATTCCTTCTGAGAACAGTTCGTCGATATTTTTATAGCGGACACGTCGATCCGGTTTAAAAAAGATTAACGAGTTAATGTTACTGATGCGAGGCATCAGTTTGATACCAAGCTGATGCGCAAGTCCGAATACAATGGTACTCTGGGCGTGGGTGTCACCCTGGACGTTGTTGGGCTGAATATCCGATTCATTTTCAATGATCGCATCAATCAGGTGCATTGCTTCGCGGACACCACAGGGAATAAAGCGACTGAAGAGCGCGATGTATTTGTCGCTAACCAGGTAATAGCCGATTCCACCATAGGATGCGTACCTGAGATGGTATTCCGAAAGTAAATTTTGCTCATACATATCGAATAGCGTTCCGTCTACCAAAGCATTTTTGCCGGTTCCCCAGTACTTCGGCAGATCATATTCGTTATAGGTATTGATGATTTTCTCAGTTGCCTTGATCAGATCCTTTTCACGTACGTGAGACAAGTTTAGATAGGCAATCTGCTTCCGGCTCAGGGATTTAATGGAGCGGGCTGTCTGAGTTGGGCCTAGATTGCATCCGAAGCACAGTAGTGATGCGACCAGACGCATTTTATAGTCCTTTACTTTTCGCTGGTGTCCAGATAGAGGACCAAATAGATTTTCGATTTCGGTCCAATCAATAGTCTCTATCAACAGATCTAGGATGTTAATATCGGGGAGATTATCCCGTAGGGCCTGGTCTACCTTCTTGATTTGGCGGTTGTCCTTTTCGACTGCTCGCTTTTTCAACGAGATCGCATCTCGATGGAGTACGACGAAGTTGTCCTCTGGAATTTTGTCATCAACATTATGGACGATATCCACAAAAGAGTTTTTTAAGTCGCCGACAAAGGTACTGGGATACTCGCTTAGCCCGACTGCTTCACAGAACGCAGAAACCAGTTCTTCATACTCGTCCCACGGTACCAGATGTTGTCGGTAATCATCGTATTTTGTGCTCTTTTGTACAAAAAGGTCCCCAGAAACAAAACGTTTCGCTATCTCCGTCATCACGCAAAGCTCAAACATATCATGTTGCATGAATCGATTGATACGACTGGGCTTTTGATCGACGAACAAGACCGTATTCCACTGAGCGCTGATCCAATCAATGGCCAGTGAACCGTCCATGTTACTGTTATAGCCCACGGTAGATACTGCCAGGGACTTTACCTTTTGGTGACGAAAGTGGATAACTGCATTTAAGCATTCCAATAACTGTCCACCATGAGCGGTGTGATCAATTTCTAACAGTTCCAGGCAATCTAAAAGCGCCTTTCTCAATGGCCTGGTGTAGCGCCTGGGTAGGAACTGCAAGTAGTTATTGAATCCATGAAGCACAAGTCGGTTACAACGCGCTATAACATCGGTGGGATCATCCAGCACAGATGATATCTTTGCTACCATGGTAGCGGGTTCCGATTGATTGGACAGTTCCTCAGAAACGTCCCTGAGCATACAAATCAAAAGCTCTTGTTCCTGGGTAGAACCTTCTTGAAATTTCTTAAGGTCGTTTCGTGCTCGGTTGTGTATCTTCCGGATTTCTCGAATAAAGAAATCAATCATAAAGTCGGTGCAACAATAAAGTTGCTCACTGACCAATAAGGCGAGCAGAGCTTTTCGCTTCGTGGGCTGCATAGCTTTCATGCGGTCGGCGGTGTAAGCCCTGGCTTCAAGAATGAACTGTGCTCGCTTATCCTCAGGGATTTCTGGGAGCGGGCCCACCTTCTCATGCAACGTTTTGATCCATGCAGTATGGTCAGTGAAATTCGTTAGCCCTTGAACATTCGGTTTCTGTGGTTCATTCTTCAGAACCTGCCAATGAGTTTCTCCACTATCGGATTTTGTATGTAATAGTGCCTCTAGAATGTCGGTTGTTTCCTGGTTGAGTACCCCGGTTACCGCACGAAAATACGCTCGATTTGCGTAGGCTCGGGCGGTAACGGCGATGCGTTCCAATGTTGAGAAGGCGGGTAGTTCAATGGATTCCTTTACCAAAATTTCGAGTAAAGCGTTAATGATGTCGACCACATTTTCCTTAGTTCTGGCAATTTCCTTTGCGAACGATTTTATCCAAATCCCCTGAACACTCATGGTGAAAGGTTCGACACAACAGAATTGCCTGACGGCATCTTTGATCCGTTTCAACGTGGATTTCGGAACCACAGGAAGGTGCTGGAACTCTTCCTGGTAAAAGCGGGTAAAGCTGGCAATGTAGTTGATCACCGACACAGGGATATCGCTAGGATTGGGAAAGTATCCCAACCGTTGGAAGCACTTCAGATAAACCAGACAAGTCAGTGATTGTGCGCCTTTAAAGCGCCGTTTTCTTACCCATATGATTTCTTCATGGATTGGCGTGTAGACTCGAGCTATCTCTTTATGGGTCAGGTTGTATTTGATTCGGGGGAATGCAGTATCATGAATAGCCGCCATACGTCGCTCGCAAAAAGCTTATGACTATGGCGTAGATTCAGCGGAGAGGGAAGAGCAGGAAGGGGATGTTCATATAATGACCACATAAGCAAGGTAGTGAGCAGATGTGTTTCTAATAAAAACAATAGGTTAAGATGCTTTCGTGGAACTTTTTACACGAATCTTGGCCGGACCTCGGATTGCCTAGAACCCCACAATGAATCGACTTCCCTTACAAACACGGATACACAGTAAAGGCTTATACCTCTTAGTAGACAATCTTTTATAATACTAAAAATGAGCTAGTAGCTAGCATAAGCAAACAACGAATACCGTGGTCAGGTGCATATGATAAAGCGAGTCGCGATGTGGAGATTGAAAGACAAATCCCAAGCACACGAAATGAAAGAAAAATTACAGTCTTTGGAGGAAAACGTACCGAGCATCCATCATCTCGAAGTCGGCATTAATCAATCAGATTCTGCCAAAGCCTTCGATATCGTTTTCATCGCCACATTTGAAAACCAAGATGCCCTGCACGAATTCGAAAATGACAGTTTCCATCAATCTATATCAAGCTGGGTTTCAAGCGCTCGGGAAATCCGCCATTTTGTTGATTTTGAGACCGAGTAAAGGCTGATACTTTGAAAACCATTGGAATACTTGGCGGTATGAGTTGGGAAAGCAGTGCCGACTACTATCGTTTACTTAATGAAGGAATCAAAACTCGGCTTGGCGGCTTACACTCAGCGAAGCTCATTTTATATAGTGTCGATTTTGCACCTATAGCGCAAATGCAAAAGGAACAGAACTGGGACGAAATTAGTGTTATCCTCGTAGAGGCTGCAGAAGAAGTTCAATCAGCCGGTGCAGACTTCTTAATAATCGCATCGAATACCATTCATAAAGTTGCCCCTCAAATCCAAGCCAATATTTCCATCCCGCTCTTACACATCGCCGATGCCACCGCTCATAAGTTGATACAAAGCGAGGTCAAGACGGTCGGATTACTCGGCACTTCTTTTACCATGGAACAAGAATTTTACTCGCAAAAACTGCAGCAAGAATATGGCCTGAATGTCCTTATTCCAACAAATACGGAACGAGATCGAGTCAATTCAATAATTTTTGATGAGCTTTGCCTCGGCAAGCAAACCGAGGAATCGAAGAAATTTTTCTTATCAGTCATTGATAATTTAGAGAATGAAGGCGCTAAGGCTATCATTCTAGGTTGTACTGAAATCGGTGGACTCATAAAGCAATCGGACACTCCGGTCGCTTTGTTCGATACCACCGATATTCATGCTGCTGCAGCTATTGAAATGGCAATTAAAACCATCTAGCGGTTATGACTAAAGGTACTAACAGCAGGTGCTACAGCGTTTTAAGGATATCGACGACTTCCTTTGGATCAAGTCGATTTCTATAATCCGATTCGACAAAGCTATACACGATGTCGCCGTTCTTTGACACAACGAATGTTGCCGGTAAAGGCAGTTTATATTGACCTTCACCGTTATGCTTTTCCATGTCTATGTTGAAAGTGTTTTTATAAATTGGCTTTAGGGCTTCAGTTAGCGAATGCACTATGCCCAAGCGATCAGCATACTCACAGGCTTCATCAGTAAGAACATGGAAATCAATCTTGTTATTGTTAATGGTTTCAAGACTACTATCCGGCTGTTCGGGGGTAATCGCTACCAATTCAGCGCCAAAGGCCTTAATTTCATCCAAATGCGCTTGATAGGCTCGAAGCTCCAGGTTGCAATAAGGACACCAACCACCACGGTAAAAACAGATTACTAAACGAGAATCAGCAAGTAAGGAACCTGATTCAACGACCGTACCTAAATGGTTAGGAAGTGAGAATTCGGGTAGCTGATCACCTTTTTTCAATGCGCTGGATCGCAGATCTTTGTCTTTTAACTTGCTAGCTTCAGCAGCCATCACTTCTTGCACAGCTTCGGGCACCTTGTCTTTAAAACGCTTTTTATACTGATCTATTTCTTCTTGAAAGCTCATACCAGTCTTTCCTTTATGCTTTTCGGAAAATGCCATGGGCGCAGATAAGAATGATGATCAAAGACTTAGAAGTACCAAGATACCATCCACGCACATAATGGCAGAAACAATTAATTTTAACGGAGGCTGCTTAACCTGTCTCGTCTTGTTCTTTTGCGCACCATCTGATAGAGCAAGGCCAACCAAAGCCCCAACTCTACCACCAATAACCACACCAGGTGCGTTGCTTGAGTGGGGCTTAACCCTTAAATCATCACTTGGCGCAATCACTTATCTTGACTATTGCTCAATGCCAAATGGTAAGGGTTTACATATTGTTTTTAAACGAAATGATTCACAG
>NZ_VRKW01000033.1 GCF_009746715.1 Ketobacter sp. MCCC 1A13808 | reverse complement strand
GCGGTGGTAATTTTGAGAATCTGGTAGCAGACAGCGATGCTGCAACGACCACGATTAATGATGATGCGGATGAAACCAATCTAACGCTTACTGCAACCGATACAGTCAGTGAAGGTGGCACGATCACCTATACAGCGACATTGGATAACCCAGCCGATACGGCGATGACGGTAACTCTGAGCAATGGCGAAGTCATTAATATTGCAGCGGGCGATACCTCAGGAACCGTTGATGTAGTCACGAATAATGACGTTTATGCAGGAGATAGTTCCGCATCGGCATCGATCGTATCTTCCTCCGGTGGCAATTTTGAAAATCTGATTGTCGATACTTCAGAGGCCACCACTACGATAGTTGATAGTGGCGACGCAACGAATCTGACGCTAACTGCTAATGATACGGTTGTTGAAGGCGGCACGATTACGTATACCGCGTCACTGGATAACCCGGCTGGCACCGCCATGACGGTCACGCTGAATAATGGGCAAGTAATCAGTATTGCTGCAGGAACCACTTCCGGTACCGTTGATGTTATCGCGAGTGACGATGTTTATGGCGGCGGTGATACAGCCAGTGCAGCCATTGATTCTGTCAGCGGTGGAAACTTCGAGAACCTGGTCGTCGATAATGCTCCGGCATCCACCACGATCAGCGACGATGCGGATGAATCGAATCTGACATTGTCTGCGACCGATACAGTCAACGAAGGTGACACGATCACCTATACAGCGACATTGGATAACCCAGCCGATACGGCAATGACGGTTACTCTGAGCAACGGCGAAGTCATCAATATTGGAGCCGGCGAGACTACCGGCACCGTCGATGTTGTCGCGAGTGACGATGTTTATGCTGGTGGCGATACTGCGTCAGCGACAATAGTTTCTACCAGCGGTGGCAACTTCGAGAACCTGGTCGTCGATAACGCTCCGGCATCCACCACGATCAGCGACGATGCGGATGAATCGAACCTGACATTGTCAGCGACTGACACGGTGACTGAAGGAGGCACTATCACCTATACGGCGACTTTGGATAACCCGGCCGACACGGCGATGACCGTTACCTTGAGTAATGGCGAAGTGATCAACATCGCAGCCGGCGATACCTCAGGAACCGTTGATGTAGTCACGAATAATGACGTTTATGCAGGAGATAGTTCCGCATCGGCATCGATCGTATCTTCCTCCGGTGGTAATTTTGAAAATCTGATTGTCGATACTTCAGAGGCCGCCACTACGATAGTTGATAGTGGCGACGCAACGAATCTGACGCTAACTGCTAATGATACGGTTGTTGAAGGCGCCACGATTACCTATACGGCGACGTTAGATAATCCTGCTGATACAGCGATGACGGTTACTCTGAGCAACGGCGAAGTCATCAATATTGGAGCCGGCGAGACTACCGGCACCGTCGATGTTGTCGCGAGTGACGATGTTTATGCTGGTGGCGATACTGCGTCAGCGACAATAGTTTCTACCAGCGGTGGCAACTTCGAGAACCTGGTCGTCGATAACGCTCCGGCATCCACCACGATCAGCGACGATGCGGATGAATCGAACCTGACATTGTCAGCGACTGACACGGTGACTGAAGGCGGCACTATCACCTATACGGCGACTTTGGATAACCCGGCCGACACGGCGATGACCGTTACCTTGAGTAATGGCGAAGTGATCAACATCGCAGCCGGCGATACCTCAGGAACCGTTGATGTAGTCACGAATAATGACGTTTATGCAGGAGATAGTTCCGCATCGGCATCGATCGTATCTTCCTCCGGTGGCAATTTTGAAAATCTGATTGTCGATACTTCAGAGGCCACCACTACGATAGTTGATAGTGGCGACGCAACGAATCTGACACTAACTGCTAATGATACGGTTGTTGAAGGCGGCACGATTACGTATACCGCTATTCTAGATAACCCGGCCGATACGGCGATGACGGTAACGCTGAGCAACGGCGAAGTCATCAATATTGCGGCCGGTGGGACATCCGGTACCGTCGATGTAATTGCGAGCGACGATGTGTACGCGGGCGGTGATACCGCTTCGGCGACGATAGCCTCTACTAGCGGTGGTAACTTCGCAAATCTGGTGGTGGATAGTGATGCAGCGACAACGACAGTCAGCGATGATGCAGATGAATCGAACCTGACATTGTCAGCGATCGACACGGTTAGTGAAGGTGGCACCATCACGTACACGGCTACGTTGGATAACCCGGCTGATACGGCGATGACGGTAACTCTGAGCAACGGCGAAGTCATTAATATTGCAGCCGGTGAGACTACCGGCACCGTAGATGTTGTCGCGAGTGACGATGTCTATGCCGGTGGCGATACTGCTTCTGCCACAATAGCTTCTACCAGCGGTGGAAACTTCGAGAACCTGGTCGTCGATAATGCTCCGGCATCCACCACGATCAGCGACGATGCGGATGAATCGAACCTGACATTGTCGGCAACTGACACGGTTAACGAAGGTGGCACCATCACCTATACAGCGACGTTAGATAACCCGGCCGATACGGCAATGACCGTTACTCTAAACAACGGCGAAGTCATCAATATTGCAGCCGGCGAGACTACCGGCACTGTCGATATAGTTGCAAGTGACGATGCCTACGCGGGTGGTGACACTGCATCAGCAACGATTATCTCTACTAACGGTGGCAACTTCGAAAATCTGGTTGTCGATTCAACTCCAGCAACCACCACGATCAACGATGATGCAGACACAACCAACGTTACCCTGTCAGCGACCGATACGGTGGCTGAAGGTGGCACCATCACCTACACGGCCACGCTAGACAACCCAGCGGCCAGCGCGATGACGGTCACGCTAAGCAACGGTCTTGTAATCTCAATTGCAGCCGGTGCTGTGAGCGGAACCATAGATGCAACAGCCAGCGATGATGTTTATGCGGGTGGTGATTCTGCTTCCGCCGCAATCACCTCAACCGATGGTGGTGGTTTTGAAAATCTGGTAGCCGATACCAATGCGGCAACCACGTCCATCACAGACGATGGTGATGTGACTAATCTGACTTTGACTGCCTCAGATACAGTCAGTGAAGGTGGCACGATTACGTATACCGCGTCACTGGATAACCCGGCTGGCACCGCGATGACGGTCACACTGAATAATGGACAAGTAATCAGTATAGCTGCAGGAGCCACTTCCGGTACCGTTGATGTTATCGCGAGTGACGATGTTTATGGCGGCGGCGATACAGCCAGTGCGGCCATTGATTCTGTCAGCGGTGGTAATTTTGAGAATCTGGTAGCAGACAGCGATGCTGCAACGACCACGACCATCAATGATGATGCGGATGAAACCAATCTAACGCTTACTGCAACCGATACAGTCAGTGAAGGTGGCACGATCACCTATACAGCGACATTGGATAACCCAGCCGATACGGCGATGACGGTAACTCTGAGCAACGGCGAAGTCATCAATATTGCAGCCGGCGAGACTACCGGCACTGTCGATGTAATTGCAAGCGATGATGCTTATGCGGGCGGCGATACCGCTTCGGCAGCGATCACGTCAGCCAGTGGCGGGAACTTCGAAAATCTGGTTGTCGATGAGACCCCGGCATCCACCACGATCAGCGACGATGCGGATGAATCGAACCTGACATTGTCTGCGACTGACACAGTAACTGAAGGCGGCACGATCACCTATACGGCTACGTTGGATAACCCGGCCGATACGGCAATGACCGTTACCTTGAGTAATGGTGAAGTGATTAACATCGCAGCGGGCGATACGTCTGGAACAGTCGATGTAATTGCAAGCGATGATGCTTATGCGGGCGGCGATGCCGCTTCGGCATCGATTACGTCAACCAGCGGTGGGAACTTCGAGAACTTGGTTGTCGATGCAACTCCAGCAACCACCACGATTAATGATGATGTAGACACAACCAACGTTACCCTGTCTGCAACCGACACGGTGGCTGAAGGCGGAACCATCACGTACACGGCCACGCTGGATAACCCAGCCGATACGGCAATGACCGTTACTTTGAGTAATGGACAAGTAGTTAGCATCGCTGCAGGAGCAACATCCGGTACCGTCGATGTTGTCGCGAGTGACGATGTCTATGCTGGTGGCGATACGGCTTCGGCCACGATAGCTTCTACTAGTGGCGGGAACTTCGAAAATCTGGTCGTCGATGATACTCCGGCAACGACCACAATAAACGATGATGCAGACACAACCAACGTTACCCTGTCAGCAACCGACACGGTGGCTGAAGGCGGCACCATCACCTTCACGGCCACGCTAGATAACCCAGCGGCCAGCGCGATGACGGTCACGCTAAGCAACGGCCTTGTAATCTCAATTGCAGCCGGTGCCGTGAGCGGAACTATAGATGCAACAGCCAGCGATGATGTTTATGCGGGTGGTGATTCTGCTTCCGCTGCTATTACCGCAACCGATGGTGGTGGTTTTGAAAATCTGGTAGCCGATACCAATGCGGCAACCACGTCCATCACAGACGATGGTGATGTGACTAATCTGACTTTGACTGCCTCAGATACAGTCAGTGAAGGTGGCACGATTACGTATACCGCGTCACTGGATAACCCGGCTGGCACCGCCATGACGGTCACGTTGAATAATGGACAAGTAATCAGTATCGCTGCAGGAGCCACTTCCGGTACCGTTGATGTTATCGCAAGTGACGATGTTTATGGTGGCGGTGATACAGCCAGCGCAGCCATTGATTCTGTCAGCGGTGGTAATTTTGAGAATCTGGTAGCAGATAGTGATGCTGCAACGACCACGATTAATGATGATGCGGATGAAACCAATCTGACACTGTCAGCGACTGACACGGTTAGCGAAGGTGGCACGATTACCTATACGGCTACGCTGGATAATCCTGCTGGTACCGCGATGACCGTTACTTTGAGTAATGGACAAGTAATTAGCATCGCTGCAGGAGCAACATCCGGCACCGTTGATGTTGTCGCGAGTGACGATGTCTATGCTGGTGGCGATACTGCTTCGGCCACAATAGCTTCTACCAGCGGTGGAAACTTGGAGAACCTGGTTGTCGATACAACTCCAGCAACCACCACGATCAGCGACGATGCGGATGAATCGAACCTGACATTGTCTGCGACTGACACAGTAACTGAAGGCGGCACGATCACCTATACGGCCACGCTGGATAACCCAGCCGATACGGCAATGACCGTTACCTTGAGTAATGGTGAAGTGATTAACATCGCAGCGGGCGATACGTCCGGAACAGTCGATGTAATTGCGAGCGACGATG
>NZ_VRKW01000032.1 GCF_009746715.1 Ketobacter sp. MCCC 1A13808 | reverse complement strand
AGCAAATTATAACCATCACATGCAGTGGAGCCGCTTACGTTCCGCCGTTTTTGTGCATTCGCTTCGCTCATTGTTGCACAAAAACGGCTCCACTCCAGCGGCCCACTGATGTGGGCGTTATGCTTCATGAATACTGAGCATCTAAAAAGTGAAATCGAATCAGTTTTTTCGTATGTAAAAAAGCCTAGAGGATTGGATTTGTCTTTTCACAAAGATGAGTGCCATCAATGTGGCTATTTACGCGAGGATCTCGATCAATATCAGGAAATGGAGTTGCCGCCTGAAGGGATTCGTGAAATACACCAGGAAATGTCTTGCCTATCGCCACAAGGCTGGCGTTGGGCGCTTCCTTCGTACCTGAGGTATTGTGTGACCGAGGAAGCGGTACGTAGCCAAAATGAAGCAGAATTTCTAATATATAACCTGGCGCCTGGCGAAGAATACCAAGCTGATACACGGAAACGGTTGTCAGCTCTAAATGAGCAGCAGATAGCATGTTTGGAGCATTTTCTTGAGTGGTGTCAGGTGCACAGTTATTGGGGGCAATATTGCTCTAAAGAAATATCAGAAGGTATTGCTTTTTTATCAACGGTTAGGGCATAACAATAAGTTGCACCGTGGACCCAAACTGCGTGGCACAATTTGTGGTTCACTGCGTTCACTGTATCACAAATTGCACCACACAGTTTGGGCCAGTGAACTTGGCGTTATAACTTTGCGAGCTGAAATATTTTTAAAACCAAGCGGTCCTGTATTTACACTTGTGCAGTCGGTGATGGCATTGCTACCGATTGTTCGGTCAACACTTGAAGTAGCCTGAAACTGGTTCCGATCAAATAGAGTTAGTGTTTTCTCCTCGATTTGATCTGGCAAGCGATCCAGTCCAAGAAGCACTGCCCCATAGTCGGGCCGTAGTTTATGCAGGTGTTGTGGTTCCATGGCGATTTCTATCGGGCTGATTCCGGGTGCATGGGCGGTTCGTGGACATCGAGGACGTGGCAAATTTTGCCAGAGGTGCATTTGATTCTGATCGAGGTCGATTCCGTTGCCACAAACCTTGCGTGCATTCTTGCGGTAACAAGCAGTGGGATTTACGGCAGCATCACAACTCGATTGGTAGGCCCACTTACGCTTGGGTTTCAACAGTTCTATCCAGTTTCGATGCAATAAAAGACAAAACAAAACACGAGTCGGCGGGCGGTGCAGGCAATGCGTTTTACCCAAGCAAATTATAACCAGGCGGTGCAGTGGAGCCAGTTACGTTCCGCAATTTTTGTGGTGTCGCTTCGCGCCTTTTACCACAAAAATCGCTGCACTCCACAGGCCCACTGACCTTTGCGTTATGTGCGCGCAGTAAATTGAATAATCAATGATTAGAAGACTATTACCAAACGATTACGACTACATTATTTCGAACTTGAATGGTTGGTGGGGTGGACGCAACGTAACTGATATGCTTCCGCGATTATTCTTCGACCATTTCCACACGACTAGTTTTGTATTCGTAGACCAAGACACCGTGGTTGGTTTTGTAGTGGGATTTATCTCAAGAGACAATCCCGAGATTGCCTACATCCACTTCACCGGTGTAGATCCAGAATATCGAAAGCAAGGTGTCGCATCACAGTTGTACAGGAGCTTCATATCACAAGCCCAATCAGCCGGTTGTAGGTACATCAAGTGCGTTACATCTCCAATAAATACAGATTCTTTAGCCTATCACCATAAATTAGGCTTTCGAGCAACAGATTATGATGATAAAGAACAGCCTATCGCTATAGACAATTATGATGGTGCTGGCAATCATCGCGTACAATTAACATTAGATATCGGCTAGCGTAGAGAGTATGCACATAACAATCACGATCAGCACCGATTGCTTTCGCAATCGTGGACCTCTCTACGCTGCGCAATTTTTGTGGTATCGCTTCGCTCTTTTTACCACAAAAACCGCTCCGCTTCGGTCGGCCGCTGTCGTTGGGCGTTATAACTTTGCGAGCTGAAATATTTTTAAAACCAAGTTGTCCTACATTTACTCTAGCGCAGGCGGGGTGGGCGTTGCTACCGCTTGTTCGGTTAGAATTTTAAGTAGTTTAAAGCTAGAAGTGATCAACTAGAGTTAGCATTGTCTCCGCTATTTGGACTGAGGTAGCGATTTAGTTCAGGGAGCACTGCCCCATAGTCGGGCCGTAGTTTTGTTCAGGTGTTGCGGTTCCATGGTGATTTCTATCGGGTTGGTTCCGGGTGCGTGGTCGGTTCGTGGACATCGAGGACGCGGCAAATTTTGGCAGCGGTGCATTTGATTCGGATCGTGGTTTATTCCGTTGCCACAAACCTTGGGTGCATTCTTGCGGTGACAAACAGCGTGATTGGCGGCAGCATCATAATTCGATAGGTCGGCCCACTCATCTTCGGGCTTTTACAGTTCTATCCAGTTACGATGCAACAAAAGACAAAACAAAGTACGAGTTGGTGGACGGTGCAGGTAATGTGTTTTTCCCAAGCAAATTATAACCATCACATGCAGTGGAGCCGCTTACGTTCCGCCGTTTTTGTGCATTCGCTTCGCTCATTATTGCACAAAAACGGCTCCACTCCAGCGGCCCACTGATGTGGGCGTTAACCATCAAGGAGAGAATGTGCCAATAATCAGGATAGCGTTATTGATCACAATGTTTTTTGGATTCCAAGCGTACGCTTGTGATGAAAATGTTGAGTGTCCAAAATGTGGCGAGAAGTCCGAATACACCTGGAATCCATCGAATCAGCATACTACCTCAAGACTAAACCGTTTTTACGAAATGGAGTCTTTAATCAGTAGTGCTTATGAGAACGGGGATTATGAGAAGGCATCTGATCTGATTAAGGAAGATTTAGAGCTGGCACAAATCTATCGTTGCAACTGGAATTACGGTAACTCTATACATAATTCCAATAGTATTCTTGGATTTATTGCATTATCAAATGATAATATTGATGGCGCATCAAAATACTTAGTTGCAGCAGGAAAATCTACAGGCTCCCCACAACTTGATAGCTTCGGGCCAAACCTAAATTTAGCTAACGAACTACTCTCTCTTGGCCAAAAGGAGTCCGTCGTAGAATATCTGGAAGGAGTGAGGAAGTTTTGGGATGGTAAAGAATCCACTATAGATGAGTGGATTGGAAAAATTGAAGCCGGTGAAGAAATTGAACTTAATCAATATACTCCAGGTGCTTATGAGATTATCGCTTACGCCGTATCTATAGCATGGCCGTTTCTAGTGGTAATCGGTTTTTGGTTCAGATTAAGAGGAAAAATTCCAAACAAATGGCTATTTCCAGTAATCGCAATTCCTGCCGGTTTTATAGCTATGACTATTGGGGGTATTATCCTTGGTCCAATCATCATAGCTTTGATGGAAGTTGTTAGTGCAGAAATAATGAGTCCAATTATTTTAGGGTTGAGTATTCTCGCGCAATTGGGTATGCCGTTTCTCGCTATATACTTAGTAGCTATGGTTTTTAAGCGTAAAGCTGTGCAAGAAAATGGTTAACAAAGCAAATCAGCAAGGGCCGCTGCACGGCCGGGACCTCCTTTCAGTCGGCCCCTGTTTGCGGCGTTATGCGATATCATGTTCTGTGCGTTGCAATATGAATCCTGGTTAACTGACGTGAAATCTGTCTTTTATTCTTACGTACCTTTTAAAAAATATCTCAATAGTGAGGAACTTACATTGAGTACAAAAGTTAAAATTGATATTTCGTCAGGGATTCTTGAGGTCGAAGGAAGTGAGGAGTTTGTTGAAAAGATATACACAGACTTCAAGGTTGCATTGGTCGGGAGAAATAATAGTTCGGTGCAAGAAGTAATCGACGAGTGCGAACCGGATCTGAAATTGGATGGTAGCGCAAATAATCGCAGTAAATTTCATCTGCCACCTATCAGTGGCCATTATAGAGAAGCCTCAGATGATTACTCTATAAAGGTTGGTGACGGTAGTATTTACATTAAGCCCCAAAAGAGAGGGTTAGTAATAACTGCGCATCCCGCCTCTGAAACTGCTTTGGCTACCCTAATTGGAAAGCCAACTGGGCGCGATAGCCCAAATTCGATCAACTATGCGAAGTGGGAAATATTAAAGTAATTATCTAACTAATTTTGGCTTAACCGCATAACAAACGTATGCTGGTGGAGCAACCTACGTTCCGTGATTTTTGTGGTTGTCGCTATCGCTCCTTTATACCACAAAAATCACTCCACTACGGTTGCCCACAGATACGGGCGTTATGTGAAGAAAGAATGAAGCATCTTAAAACTATTTTGGCTATCTGGGGCGGTCTTGTTGGTATAGGTTTAATTGTCTGTATCACTTATTATGGGTACCGTTTAACTCTAGGGAATTCGACAGACAATAATAGCGCCACAAAGGATGACGTCAGATTTGTATTAAACTGGTGTGAGTTAGGTGATGAAAGAATTCAATCCGTCCCACACAGTTATGAGTCACCTCGTTCATTCACTGGAGACCACTTTGATGCCTATGAAATATTAACGACCAACATTTCAATCGATGAATTATTGAATCCTGAAGTCTGGACTAGGGGTGATAAATTAGAAGGTGTGAAGAAAGAGGGCGTCAAGCTTATTAGTATGCTATCCCAGTTAGATAATCTTGAGTGGTTCCCCGGAGATAAAATTTTACTATCTAGTGAAATCTTCGTTTACTCATGGTCTGTTCTATTTCATGGGGAGCGTGCTATAGCTGCGAAAATGATATTCGTTAAACCTTCGGAAAATAAGGTTTTCTATGCAAGTGTCAAAACGTAAATCACATAACCAGCAGGTGCACCGTGGACCCAAACTGCGCGGCACATATTTGTGGCTCACTGCGTTCACTGTATCACAAATATGCACCACTCAGTTTGGTCCAGTGACCTGAGCGTTATGTAGATCAAAGATCGTCTGTCCCCCGAACATAACCAATTTAGTGATCATTGATGACCTTAAATTCTATTGCGGTATCTGTGAGAGATTTTTCACTTAGGCACGGAATGGATGTTGAAATTCCATTTTTTTGGCAGTTCCCACGCAATTGTTGCGAAAGTGCGTCAATTCTCTTGTCTGAGTCTGTATTGTTAGTTTATCCCGAAAAGCAAATATACTTTGTCCGATCTAGGCTAGATTCAACGATACATATTTGGATTGAAATAGATGATCTCGTTTTTGATGTGACGTTGGACCAATTTGAGAAATATGATGCACCAGTAATCGGCGGAGATAAAGTAATGCATCACAATAGATTTGATGAATGCGAAAGCATTTTATACGAAAATGAAAAAGCTCAGAATAGCTGGTTTCCCGAGAAGGAGCAAACGTTTAAAGAAGTGGCTAAGAGTATATTGGGAATTGCATAACAAGCCGGTGCATCGTGGACCCAAACTGCGTGGCGCAAATTTGTTGTTCACTTCGTTCACCTTACCACAAATTCACGTCACGCAGTTTGGGCCAATGACCGGGGCGTTATTTTTTTGCAAGCTGAGAGCCTTTTTAAAACCAAGAGGTTTTACATTTTCAGCTTCGCGGGCGAGTAGGGCATTGCTATTGATCGTTCGGAAAGTATGGTGACGAGTTCTAGCGGATTCGCAATCTATTCGGGTTTGCCTTTTCTCCGTAGCGATGAATGAAGCCAGCGATTGAGTTCAGGAAGCACGGTTCCGTAATCGGGCCGTGATTTTGTTTAATGTTTGTGGTGCCATGGTGGTTTCTGAACGTGATGGATTTCGTTGCCACTACCACCTGTGCATTCTTCGAGTGACAATCGATGTGTTCTACGGCAGCATCCTTAGCCGATGGGCAGGCCCACTAGGATTCAAGCTTCATAGGCACTGTCCAGTTGCAGTGCATTAAAGGTCAAAGTCAAAAAATAGTTGGGTGGTTCGGTGCAGGCAATTCGCTTTTGTACAGGCAACAAATAACCAAGGCAAGCACGGGACGCAGTTTCGTTCCGCATTTTTTGTGGTATCGCTTCGCTCTTTTTACCACAAAAAATGCTCCACTACACTGCGCCCATGTTGCCGGCGTTATAACTTTGCGAGCTGAAATAATTTTAAAACCAAGTTGTCCTACATTTACTCTAGCGCAGGCGGGGTAGGGCGTTGCTACCGCTCGTTCGGTTAGAATTTTAAGTAGTTTAAAGCTAGAAGTGATCAACTAGAGTTAGCATTGTCTCCGGTATTTGGACTGAGGTAGCGATTTAGTTCAGGGAGCACTGCCCCATAGTCGGGCCGTAGTTTTGTTCAGATGTTGTGGTTTCACGGTGGTTCCTAATTAAGTTGGTTCCGGGTGCATGGGCG
>NZ_VRKW01000031.1 GCF_009746715.1 Ketobacter sp. MCCC 1A13808 | reverse complement strand
TTTAAGCGATTTGGGTTGGTCCGACAGTGAAAATTGGAGCTTGAGCGGTAAACGAGTGAGGGGATTTCGGGTAAGATACTTCGGATGAGGGGCAAATCGGTGCTTTATACTTCCTATACCCGGATCGCACCTGTAATGCGCGGGAGCGGGTATGGTGCTGAATGGCATGCCCCACCTCATGGGCTGCCACCACCACAGCGGTCAAGGATTTACCGCCGAGCTTGTCTTCAGTTAACCTCACTGTGCGCGCAGCAGGGTCATAATGGTCGCCACTGTTGGTGGCCTCAACAGTTACGCCCTGCAACTGAAATCGACCAATAAGATGTTGCGCAAATTCACCTCCGGTTCCAGGAAAGTCTTTACGCACCTGGCTGTGCTTTTCCAGCAGGTGTCGGGTGGCGAACTGAGGTAAAAACATCAGCGCGAACAACACAATAATCAATATGGCGTATAACATGACAACAGCTTCAAAGATTGAGTTGCAGCGTGAAAGTACCTAAGCCCATACCCGCAAGCTTAGCGTTGACATTCCACCCTATTACGCCCATTCTGCTTGGCAAGGTAAAGGCAGTCGTCGGCGGTTTTAAGAAATGCTGCTGTCGTGGCGCTGCGATCGGGTACGGCTGAGCAAAGCCCAATGCTGACGGTAATCCGGATTTCCTCATCGTTATGTTGGAAACAATATTCTGCAATACTCTGGCGAATGTTTTCCGCAACATGAATTGCTCCATTCAAATCGGTCTCCGGCAACAATATAACAAATTCTTCACCGCCGTATCGAGCCACCAAGTCCGGCGGCTGGCGGGTTTTGGCAATCATTATTGTCGCCACCGCTCTCAAGCACTGGTCACCAAACTGGTGGCCGTAACGATCGTTTAACTGCTTAAAATGATCCAAATCCAGCAACAACACCGACATCACCCGACCATTACGGATGCAGCGCCGTAGTTCCTTGTCAAAAGCAATATCAAAGTATCCGCGGTTAGACAACTGGGTCAGCCCATCAGTTTGACTTATTTCCCGCAGCCGCTCATTACTGGCTTCAAGCTCCAGGGTGCGCTCTTTCACTAACTGATCCAGATTCTCATTGGCGTGTTGCTGCAGTTCGATAACTTCATTCTGGGCCTTTTCACGATTTTCCCGCTCCAAATTGATACGGTAGGCCAGTGCGAAAGCGTACAGCATGGTTCCCAGCGAAAGCCCAACGTAGACGGCATGAATCGTAAAATTATTGGTGGGAATTACGGTCAGGCTGCTACTAACGGTGACGACAATGCCTACAGCCGTGAACACTATGGCAATGAGAAGGTAACGTGCTGGCGGGTAGCCTTCTTTGGTTCGCTTGACGATAGTGATGGTAGCACATATCACGGCCACATTTGCCAACACAAGACTAATCAATGTTACCACGGAAACAGCGACGAACAGACACGCAGGAATGAGCAACAGTGACAGCCAGGCCAGGTTGATTATGGCCCTGTCCCAGCCCGGCAGGGATTGCGGCAAATTCAAAATTGAGCGTATGAATAACATGCCAAAAAACGTCGCCAGTAATTGTGCGATTAGATACGTACGCACACTGGAATTAGGATTGGATGGCCACAGGTAGCTACCGGCTGAACCGTTAAGCAGGAAAAAGCCAAACGACAGTGATAAGCTGAACAACCCATAGAACAGAAACGATTTGTCCCGCACCGAAAAAAAGATCAGGCAGTGGTAGAGCCCAATGACGGCAAGCAAACTGTATAAACCACCGAAAAACAAAGAGCGCGCATGATCGTAATTAGCAAATGCATACGCACCGGACAGGGCAAGCGGTATTTGCAGTAAGCTGTTAGAGTGAACACGAATAAAAAGCTCACTGCTGGAACTGGCGGGAAGCTCAAACGGGAATACCAACAGAGAGTGAACCAGCGGCCTTTTATTTGGAGGCAACAGGCTTCCGGATTGAAAATGATGGAACGAGCCAGATTCACTGCCAACATAGACGTCCACCCGTTGTAGAAGGGGGAATGCAATTTCCAACATCACCGGTAAGTCGGTTTTAGCCCCATTAGCCAGGGTGCAACGCAGCCAATACGCGCTGGAGGAAAAACCGAAATTGACCGTGCCCTGATTCCAGGTGCTCCAGTCTTTTTCCTGGCTGACTTGCTGCAAGGTCAATTCTGCTTTTACGTCTTCATAATACTCCAGACCAGTATCAAGCTGCAGACGATCGAAGGCGGAGGTTATTGTCAGGGTGGGTGCGGATGCAACGCAATTGAACCCACAAAAAAACGCGAGTAAGAAAACCAGATATTGGGTACCACGAGCGGCTTGCTTCAACTAAGAACCTTCGGTTTGAAGATGACGTCTGCATTTAATGAGTTTAGTTGATCCGGCGGGCTTTTCCTTGGTGAACCAGGCTTAGCTACTTACAACGCAACGCCCCTCCTCTGGGTAAAAATAATAGCTTTGCATTTCAATCTGTTAGCTTCATGATAGTAACCTCATGGCAACGCTAACCACTGACTTACGGTGGGATATTCAACCAGGGGGTACTCTATGGCCATCGCATTGGCGCTACACGTATTATCGGTCGTGATTTGGGTTGGAGGGATGTTCTTCGCCTACATGGCCCTGCGACCGGTTGCCGCTCAATTATTGGAGCCGCCCCTGCGCTTACAGTTATGGAGCCAGGTTTTTGCACGCTTTTTCCCCTGGGTTTCATTGGCGGTGGTACTTATTCTCGCCACTGGTCTGTGGATGATATTTGGATTCTATGGCGGCATGGGTCAAACCCGCCCCTATATACACATCATGATGTTGCTGGGTTTGATCATGACGGCCATTTACGGCCATGTGTTCTTCGCACCCTACCGCCGTTTGAAACAAGCCGTTGCAGGGCAGGACTGGGCCGAGGGTGGCCGCCGCCTGGGGCAAATTCGGATGCTAATCGGCATTAATTTGAGCCTGGGCCTGGTTGTGGTGGCGCTGGCAACCCTAGGGCGCTACCTTTAGGTGAACCGATAAAAACCCTTTAAAAACCCTCACATAGCTCGCCATCCTGTGGCAAACTAAGGTCATGCCCAAGCCATTTGGCATGCTGAACA
Organism: Ketobacter sp. MCCC 1A13808; assembly: GCF_009746715.1. NCBI lineage: Bacteria > Pseudomonadati > Pseudomonadota > Gammaproteobacteria > Pseudomonadales > Ketobacteraceae > Ketobacter > Ketobacter nezhaii. The sequence goes on along the minus strand of NZ_VRKW01000031.1, from coordinate 3,290 downwards.
CTATTCAACCAGGCAGGATGCGCGCCGTGGCACGTTGTAAGGCACCTTCTGCGATGGGGCTGGAGTTTCCCCTTCAGGACAACATCCTTAACAACTATCTGAGCAGCGAAGAAAATGCGGTTCAGGACTTGCTGTTGGGCTACAGTCTGAGTCAATCGGAGCGCGAAACCGTTAAGGCTTACGCCACAGATTTCCTGGGAGCCATTCGCAACGCCAAACCGGGTATTCGGGTGGAAACTCTGCTTAAAGAATACGGTTTAGATAACCAGGAAGGCGTCACCCTGATGTGTCTGGCCGAAGCGCTGTTGCGCATACCGGACCATGACACGGCGGAGCGTTTATTACAGGATCGCCTGCAGCAGGGCAATTGGGCCGAACACCTGGGCCACAGTGACGCCCGCTGGGTGAATGCCTCCACCTGGGGGCTGTTGATCACCGGCAAACTGTTTCACAAAGACGAACTACCCGGCAATTGGCTGTCGGATACCTTTAGAGGGCTGTTTCGACGCTTGGGTGAACCCTTGGCGCTGTCGGCGGTGAAGCAGGCCATGATGGTAATCGGCCAGCAGTTTGTGGCCGGTCAAACCATAGCCGAAGCGGTGCAACGGGCCAGCTCGGACACGGAAAAAGGTTACTTCCACTCCTGCGACATGCTGGGTGAAGCCGCCGTGACGGAAGCCGATGCCCGACGCTACCAACAGGCCTACACCGACGCTATCCACTTTCTCAGTGAACATTTACACGACCGTAAACATCATGCCGGTATTTCCATCAAGCTATCGGCCTTGCACCCGCGCTTCGAGCTGCGGCAAAGCACCTATCTCGACCAGCTCTACGAACGCTTAATCCAGTTACTGTTGCTGGCCCAGGAAAAAACATCGCCATTACCATTGATGCTGAAGAGTCCTGGCGTTTAGAACCCACATTAATGATGTTCGCCCGGGTGATTGCCCACAACCGCTTGCGCCATTGGGGCAAGCTGGGCATCGCGGTACAGGCCTATCAAAAACGCGCTCCGGCCATCATTCAATGGCTGAGCGACCTGAGCAAAACACTGCATTGCCAGATTCCATTGCGGTTGGTGAAAGGCGCCTACTGGGATACGGAAATCAAACAGGCGCAGCAATTGGGGTTGGAGGAATACCCGGTGTTCACCCAGAAAGAGCATACGGATCTGAGTTATCTTTATTGCGCCCAACTACTGCTTTCCGGCCGCCATTTTCTGTTCCCCCAGTTTGCCACCCATAACGCCCACACCGTTGCCAGTGTGTTAACCATGGCGCAGCAAAACAAATTTCAAAACTACGAGTTTCAGCGCCTCCATGGTATGGGAGAAACGCTCTACGACCACTTATTCGAAACTGTGGAAGGCGTTCGCTGCCGAATTTACTCGCCGGTTGGGCAGTTTAGCGAACTGCTACCCTATTTGGTGCGCCGCCTGTTGGAAAATGGCGCCAACACATCCTTTGTACGCCAAATTCAGTTAAATCAAAGTGAGGGCAGCTGGCTAATCGAGGAACCCAGCGCCAGCATCAGCGCCATGAATCAACTGCGTAACCCACGCATCCCCCTGCCGCGGCGCATATTTTACCCGGAAAGAAAAAACTCCCGTGGACTCAACCTGGGGGCCATCACCACCTTGCAAAGCTTAAGCCGAACCATGACCAAGCAGCTGCAGCAAGAACAGCGCAAACAGGAGCACCCAGACCCGAAAGACAAACCGATTTTTAACCCCGCAACGCCAAATGAAGTGGTGGGAACCTATCGGGTGGCCAACCGCCATGAGTGTCTGCAGGCATTCGACGACAGCTCTTCCTTGACCTTGCTGAAGAAGGTGCTGTTGGCACCGGCTTTCTCTTCTTCGGTCAGGGTCAATTCAATGCGTTTGCGGGGCAGTGCATCGGGGAAGCCGCGATTGCGTTTTTTCTTTGAAGTGGTTGTTTTGTTGGATTCCGGAAGCTGCTCTTCCAGGTCGTCCAAAGCGACTTCCATCTCGACTTCGTCGAACAGGGCGATCTGGAACGGCAGCTTCTCACTACTGGCGGCAAACTTGCGGAGTATCGCCAGTCGTAATTGTTATTCGAGGAGTTTGATTAGGCGTTGTTGATTTGAAATCTGTTTGTCGCGACTGGCAATCGAATGTTCAGCAAGTTCAATGTGCTCATTGAACTTTGCGATTCGCTCACTCGAGGTAGCAATAATGTCGTTTGACTCAGCAAGCCGCGCATCTTTTTCCGCAATAATTGCCAGCAGTTCGTCCGTAGATAAACCGCTGTAATCGGGTGCAGATTGATTTGAATTGATTGCCTTTTTCATAGCAATATTTTAACAGAGCCGGCACCCGGAAACTGCTAACCGACGGATTGATAATGTAAGATTTTATGGCCCCGCATCACCGACAGATCATAGCCATCCAATAGCCAATTGATCTCCTGGCCGGTGAGCATCACAAGCTCGTGCTCGCTCTTGGGCCAACGGAATTTCTCTTCCGCCAGCGCCTTGTAATGCAGGACAAAACCGTTATCTTCCCAGAGCAGGCACTTGATTTTATCGCCGCGTCGATTGCGGAAGACATACAGGGCACCGCTGAAGGGATTATGGCCCAGCGCCTGCTCCACCAACAGGGCAAGACCCAGCGCCTGCTTGCGAAAGTCGATTGGATCCCGGTGCAGATAAATCTCAGGCGTCTCCAGCGCCGGGCGTAAATAGCGTGGTCTCATAGCTGCTCCAGAATGCCACGCAACACACTGACATTGGACTCATTCACGCCTTCAATGAGGATGCCTCCTGGCAGAGTAATAGTAAGCCCTTCGGTAGCGGTAACTGCAGGCAGTGATTTTACTTTAACAAAGGAGCTTTGCTTAGGCTGCCCGGAACTGGAAACCGATTTGCCGAGCTTGCGTTTCCAATAGATAAACTGGTGATAAGTCAGACCCCGTCGCTTGCAAAATTCAGCACCGCTGAGCGTGGATCGCTTCCAGGCCGCCAACAGTTTCGGCCAGTCAGGGCTTTGGGTATCAGGAGTGTCGTTGGTTTTCATTCTGTTCTCCGTATTGAGATAAATACGGGTGTAGTGTTTCAGGGGTTAACGTTGGTTGATAGATGTCGTTCTATTGGCGTGTATGGACTCCTCCTCTATTGCAAGCACTTTTATCAATAGCGAATAGGTACGTGTATGGACTCCTCCTCTATTGCAAGCACTTTTATCAATAGCGAATAGGTACGACTGCCTACGTGTATCCGGTCTCTTTCATGATGCCGTCTTTGTAGGCATCGGACCCTGATGGGCT
>NZ_VRKW01000030.1 GCF_009746715.1 Ketobacter sp. MCCC 1A13808 | reverse complement strand
GAATGCTTTCCCTGACGCAACCGGTCGTATAAATACGCCTGCACCCCTGATGGCCTCTGGCTGTTAAAGAGTGTGAACCCCGACATTCTAACCCCTCTATTTTTTACACGACCCAGACGCGGGTTTGCGCTTAACGGACGCGCTCTGTCCGCGCATTAAGCGGCACCCGGTGTGGGTTCTGTGGCGTGATGTCGTCCCGCGTTTGCGCGGTCAGGGCGGGTCTACGGGCGGCGGTACGTTGGTGTTCGTGACGGGTGGGGGTCGTCCCGCCCGTCACGCACGTAGGCCGGAGTTGGGAGAAGGTTGAGGTCAGGCAGAGTACAGAAGGGAAGGCGGGCCGTGGCCCGCCTGGGCGGGTTTATTCCAGCCGGTGCAGGAGGTGCGCTTTGATGTATTTAACGTGGCACTGCCAATCGTCGAGCCGTTCCCAGGCTTCGAGTACATCCGGGTAATGCGCGGGTAAAAATTCCATGCGATTGAGCACGAACGCCGCCGCGATTTGTTCGCCGGTGCTGGCCCCGCTGCGGCCGGTACGCTGCAAAGCGTTGGCGGTGTTGATGATGGTTTCAATGGGCCAGGGCAGGTTTTGAGATTCGTTCATTGTTGCATTCCTTTGTGTGGTTGATTGCCCTTTCTTCACAGCAGCGCGCGCAGGGGGGTCAAGGGCGCGTAGCGGCGCAGCGAACCCTTGATGCCCCGAGCACGTTGCTATCCTGACGGGGCAAGCAAACACAGGTTCCTTCCGGCGGCACGGGCTGGGCGGTAAAAAGCCTTGTGCGCTGGCGCACGCCTTTTTTGTTGTGAACGAACACACGTGGTGGCCGCGTGGTACACACCCCGCTACGACACCCGGCGCAGGTTGCGCGCCAGACGCCGGCACCGTGGCCGTTAATGGGATAAAACCGGCACCGGAACAGTGCCCGACCAGAACACAGGGCAGGCGCAACCTTGGGCGGCGGGGGAGGAGCGGGAGAGGGGGAAGCCGCGCGCTTAGGGAAGCCCGAGCCCTGGCACCTTGGCTTGCGGTTTTTGTGCAAGCCAAGTGACAGGCAAAGGGCTGACCGGGCCGCGACCTTTTTTGCCTGTGAACGAACGCTAAGGTCTTCCCGGTTAACTGCACAACTCGTGACAGCGTTCGGGCCAAGGAACTGCGCCTGTGCTTCGGGCTTTCAGCGTGGCAACCTGCGAGCCGGGCACCTTGGCTTGCGGTCTTGTTGCAAGCCACGTGACGGGCGGATTCAGTGCGTCCAATGCCGTGGCTCATCGCCAGCCCCACTGTCGTCTTCGTCGGCCTCCTGCGCCAGCGTGGCCAACAGCTTGAGTCGTTCCTCACCTTCTGGGTGACTGGTGGTCTGCATCGTGGCCGGATGGGTGGCGGCGTGGATTTGCTTTAACTTGTCGATGCTCACCCGCGTGTAGATTTCGGTGGTGTTGAGCTGGGTATGACCCAACAAGGCTTGGATAAACCGGATGTCCGCGCCGTTGTCCAGCATGTGAGTGGCGCAGGCGTGGCGGAACAGATGGCAACTGCCGGGCTTATCGATACCGGCGTTGTTGAGGTGCCGTTTTACGATGGCCCCCAATACATCACGCCGGAACGGGGCACCGTAGAGACTCAGGAACAGGTGACCGGAATCGGGGTAGGTGACCAGTTGCGGACGGGCTTCCTCCAGGTATTTCTGTACCCAGGCTAAGGCGCGTTGGCCGATGGGCACTACCCGATCCATGCCACCCTTGCCTTCGTGGATAAACACGGTTTCCCGTTTGCGGTCGATGGCGTAGAGGTTGAGATGACACACTTCGGTGCGGCGCATGCCGGTGGCGTAGAGCAGTTCCAGGATGGCACGGTCTCTTATGCCTTCGGGCAAGCCTAAGTCCGGCTGGTTCAGGGCCTGGGCTACTTCCTCCGGGCTTAAGATATAACGCGGCAGGCTGCGGGGCTTTTTGGGCAGGGTCAGTTCACTGGCCGGGTTGGCCTGGATGTGGTTTTGCTGGGCCAGCCATTTGAACCACATTTTCACGCTCACCAACATGCTGTGCTGGGTGCCGGTGCCCAAGGGTTCGCCATCGGCTTTGCGATAATAAAACAGGTGGCGCTGGTAGCGCTCCAGGATGGGCTTGGTGATGCTGCCGGGATCGTGCAGGCTGCGTTCGTCGCACCAGGCAACAAAGGCTCTGAGTTGGCTTTCTCGTCGCTCCAGGGTGTAACTGGCCTGCTGGGCTACGGTCAGGCTCCAGTCCATAAAGCGCACCATGTAAGGGTATAGGCCGTTGTGCTCCAGATTCTGCCGGGGGCGGGCTTTGCGGTTGCCTCGGGCCATTTTTTTAAGCGCTCCAGTCTGCTGTGGCCGTTGACCCTTGAGCGGCTCTTGTGCCCTTTTGGGTAAAAGAAGGGGCGGCTTCAGTACCATTACGGTACGACCTCCCGTTTATTTTTTTACCCTCTGGATGTGCATTTTTAGCGGTTTCTACGGTGTCGGTGCATTTTAGACTGTTTTTATCGGGGTTTTTGCTGATTTCTGCATCCCGATAAGCCCCCGACTTAGGGCCGACTTGGCCCCGACTTGACCCCGGCCACTTACCCTTTACCCCCGACTTCTTTTTGTCGTACTGGTGCTGTTTGAGTTTGTTAGCATCAATCAACCCCATCAGGTGCTTGTGGTCGGTGTCGTCGGCCTTGTCATAGAGCAGTTCATACACGAACGATTGCCCCCGGCCGCCTCGATGCACTAACAGGTATTCCATATCTTCCAGGCGTTGGCAGTGGATTTTTAATTGGGTGTTGCCCATACCGCTGTATTCGCGGACGGCTTTCCGGCTAAAGCGGTAATCGCTTTGCTCAATGCTCTGGCGTTGGCATTCTTCAAACACCATGCGCCGGATTTGGTTTAACAGTTTGCGCGTTTGTGGTGGCAGCTCGTCCAGCGTTCGGCCCAATACTTCGTGGGCGATTTGGTTGGCCTGTTCGATATCGCTTAGCGTCACTTCGATGTACTCCACCGCTTTACCGCCTCGCGTTTCGGTTTTTACTTCGCGTTGGTATTGGTGCAGCAGGGCAATGGAGCGGATCAGGGTTAAATACTTCTGGTGATCGCGGCGGGTGCGGGTTTTATCGCTTAAAAACTTTAAGTGCCGGGCATACGGATTGACTATTTTCAGCGGCTTTAGCAGCCTTTGAGCATTGCGGTGAACGTTGATAATATCTTGCCGTTCTTCTTTGGCAAACAGCCCATCCAGGGTTTCCGCGAAGCGTTGCTGGTCGTGGATCGCTTCGGTCTGCTCCCGACCTTCGTCCACACTGAGCACCAGGCAGCGGTTCATCAGCTCCGGGTCAATGTCGATCGCCGTGGTGGTCATAAACAACTGGGTGGGGCCTTCTACCCGATATTCCTGGGTCACCAGATTGCCGGTAGCCGGGTCTTTACCGGTGGAGGCAATGGTGATTTCCCCTTCACTTTGCAATAGCTTTAACGCATAGCTGGCGTTGTGGGCGCCTTCTTCTTCGGCAATGGCCAGCGTTTTGTGTTTTAGGTTGGTTTCACCCATGTAAAACAGGCTTTGTCCGGTCATGGCGCTGTACTGCACTCGCTCTTCTTCCGGCATGAACGACAACACCGCGTCCATCAACGCGCTTTTACCGGCTGCACTGGTGCTTTGCACCATCACCGCAAGCGGTTTTTCTAACTTTCTGCTAACACACGCCAGGTAACCGGCCAGTTTGTTGGTTTCCTCACCCACCACACCCGCAGTATTAAAGTCGTCCAGGATGCGGCTTAATAAATTTTTATCGTTGAGCAATTCAAGCGCGGCGTTGTGTTCTTCATTGGTAAGCTGTTTTCCTTCGCTTTCCTGCTTGGGCTGCAAGTGCTCGCTGATTTGCTCTTCCTGCAAGGCTTCCAGCTTCAACAACACCTTGCCCAGGTCTTTTTTAATCACCTCGTCTTTAACGCCCAGCTCCACACACGCCTGGTTGATAAACACCTGGCGTTGTTTGGCGTGGTACAGGTCTAAGCTGTCGGTGTGGAAGCCGTTATCATTGCAGACCATCAAGCTGATTTTCAGAACGTCGTGCACGGTGTTTTTCTTTAAACCGCGCACCCGGTACACGCGCCCCCCAATATCGAACAGGATTTCGTGGTCTTTGACGGTGCAGCGCACGTTATCCAATGCCGGAAGCGGTAACGGGCTGGCCGGTAGTGGTTGCTCTTCCGGCGCGGGCGCATCAGCAACAGAGGCGGCTGATATTTTAGCCGCTAAAATAGGGGCAGGTTTATCGCTGCTGCTGGTTTTGACTTCGTTGTCGGCCGCCAGTGCCAGTTCGTTTTCTCTTTTAGCAGCTATGGTTTTTGCTTCGTTTTGAGCTTCGGTGCTAATCGTTGGCGCTTTGCCTTTACCCAGCCACTCGGCTTTTCTAATCACCACTTCCAGTGCTTTGCGGGCCGGTTTCATGTTCAAGGCGTAGCTGTTGGCGTCCATGCCCTTGGGGAACAACACGCGGAAACACTCAATACCCACCGATTGCAGTTTGGCACTTAACAATTCAGCGGCCTTGTTACCGGCCTCATCACGATCATAGGCAATCAACACGCGCTTAATACCCAACGTTAAAAACGTGCTTAAGTGATCCTCGGTAAACCCAGCCGTGCCGTAGCTGGCGGTGACGTTTTTAAAGCCATGCACCCAGAAGGTCATGGCATCGATCAGGGCTTCACACAGGATGATTTCTTCTTGCCCTTTTAAGCCCTGAGCATTCCACACACCGGCATGGGGGCCGGGGAGATACAGGTGATAAGCGGTGCCTTTTTTAAGATCATCCCGCACTTTTCTGCCGTACAATTCCACCACGTTGTTTTCTACATCGAAGATCGGCACGGTCAAAGAACCGTTTAAGTGTTCATGGCCACTGTTGCGCAACACTCCACAGGCTTTTAACGTGGTTCTGATCGCTGCCCCGTCTTCCCGGTTGTTCTGGGGGATGTGATAGGCCAAGGTGCGGTTGGCAAAGCCCAGCTTGAAGGTGTGAATCAGCTCCAGATCGTGCAGACCGCGTTTTTCCAGATAGGCCAGCGCCTCCGGCTCACTCAACAAGGTGTCGTGGTAAAACCCCACCACCCGATCTAACACCCCGGCTTCGTCAGCCGCTAACAGATCAGCCGCTAAAGTAGAGGGCAGCTTTCTGGCCGTGCTGTATTTCACCGGCTGCGTGTTCTGACTGGCCAGCTCCGGGTGGTCGTTTCTCAGCAACTCCACCGCATAACGGAAGCTCACCCCTTGAGACTTCATCACCCAGTCAATCACCGATCCCCCCATCTGGCAGGCCCCCATGCAGTGCCACAGGTTGGTTTTAGGGCTGACAATCAGGCTTGGGGTGGCGTCGTCGTGGAACGGGCAGCGGCAGGCGTAGTCCTTGCCTTGCTTTTTTAAGCTATGGCCCTGGGATTCCAGCAGCCGCACCAAGGATACGTCCTGTTTGATCCGGTTCAGTTCTTCGTCTGTGAAGCGTGCCATATCCTATCTCACCTTTAAAAAAATGGGAGCACTTAATGGATATAAAATACCTATAGTGCTACCTTTGGTCAACACAAAAACCTTGAAGCACCCCATTCCATGGAACAGACTAAGGGAATCTTATAACTCAAGTGACCTACTATCAGTCTTTTCAGGGAGTCTTTATGACCTTGGGCGAGCGCATCAAGCGGCTTAGGCAAGAACGGAACTGGTCTCAGGCTCAACTAGCCCAACGACTGGATATTCATCAAAAGCAAGTGTCCGGATATGAGCGCCATGTTCATGTGCCATCAGTGGAAGTGTTGATTCGGTTGGCCGAACTGCTGGACGTGTCCCTGGATTACCTGGCGTTTGATGATCGAGAAGAAGCACGCAACACCAGTCAGATTGCTGACCTTGATCTATTGCGTAAAATGGAAGCGGTAGACAAACTGCCCGAAGCCGACAAGGTGACCATTAAAGCCGTGCTCGATTCTTTTATTTTAAAAAGCCGGTTTCAGCAGTTAGCTCATGTTGATGAAGCCGTTACGGCCCGCTAAGGAGTATCACAATGCACACACAAACACTTAAGCAAGAAGCATTAGAGTCTCTGCAACACCTGCCCGACGATGCGGATATAGACGAGATCATGTACCGCTTGTATGTCATCAATAAGTTACGCAAAAGCCGGGAAGCCATCGAGCGCGGAGAAACCATCAGTCATGATGATTTAAAGCGTGAGATTGAACAGTGGTAATTATTTGGTCTATTCCCGCTCGCCAAGATTTACACTTAATTCATCAGTATATCGCTCACGATGCCAAGCTCTATGCTGGCCGTGTCGTTCAAGACATCACCAATAAAGTGGACGTTTTGTTGGAACTTCCCCGCTTGGGCAGGATGGTGCCAGAAATTGGTGAGGACAATGTCCGCGAACTCAGCATTTATTCTTATCGCATTATGTACGAGTTAATGGGCGACACCATTTATATTCATGGCGTTTTTCATAAACGTCAGAATTTTCAGCCGCAAGATTTGCAGAGAGAATGAATTCAAAAAGGAGATCACAACATGGACGAGGCGATTTTAATATTGCTCAAAGAGGCTTTCCAAACACCTGCATATCAGTTTTTTCTGATCATCG
>NZ_VRKW01000029.1 GCF_009746715.1 Ketobacter sp. MCCC 1A13808 | reverse complement strand
GCCTGTTCGACCCATCGCAGAGTCGTCTCTTTGACTGATCTTCACCATACACTGCTCACTTTCACAGGGGGCCGGTGGAGCAACTTACATCCTGTGAATCATCAATCAAAGATTTTGTCGCCAAGTTGAACCTTATTTAAGCGATTTGGGTTGGTCCGACAGTGAAAATTGGAGCTTGAGCGGTAAACGAGTGAGGGGGTTTCGGGTAAGATACTTCGGATGAGGGGCAAATCGGTGCTTTATACTTCCTATACCCCATTGGCCTAGCCATCGTCGTATTCATCGTTGGTAAGTTCGTCACCGCCATCATTGCCAAGATCACTCGGCACGCCTTAGAAAAAGGCGGCATGGACAGCCTATTAGTTAACTTTGTGACCTCCATTTTACGTTGGGCATTGATGCTGTTTGTCATCATCGCCGCATTAGAACAACTGGGCATTGAAACCACTTCACTTGTGGCATTGTTAGGTGCCGCCGGTATCGCCATTGGCTTGGCCCTGAAAGATTCCCTGCAAAACTTCGCTTCTGGCGTTATGTTAATCGTGTTTCGCCCATTCAAAAATGGCGACTTTGTCGAGGCCAGCGGGATATCTGGCGTGGTAGAACATATTGGTATATTTACCACCATAATGAAAACCCCCGACAACAAAGAAGTCATCATTCCTAACGGTCAAGTTTATGGTGGCACCATCACTAACTTTTCCGCGCGTGATACCCGCAGAGTCGACATGGTATTTGGCATTTCCTACGATGCCGATATTCGTGAAGCAAAAAAGATTTTAGAAAAAGTCGTTTCTGAGGATGAGCGTGTACTGAAAGACCCCGAGACAGTGGTTGCCGTTTCAGAACTGGCCGACTCATCTGTCAATTTCATCGTGCGCCCTTGGGTTAAATCAGCGGACTATTGGACAGTGCTTTGGGATACAAATGAGAAAGTAAAATACGCATTTGATGAAGCCGGAATCGGCATTCCATTCCCGCAAGTGGATGTTCACTTGGACAAGTAAGATAAGCTATTAAAAAAGGGGTGTAGTTTTTGCTACACCCCTTTTTTAATTTTGATAGTGAAAGAACGGCAGCGTCAGAATTGCCAGGTAAAACTGGATTCGAACATAATGGCGCTCGTTTCTGTCTTGATATCTATGCCCGTGTATGGGTTGTACCAAGCACTGGTAGCAGGATTCAAATCGTTAGCATTGGTGCTTGAACCGGCAGGAATATCATTTTTCGAAATAAAGTAAGCTAACGCCAGTTCGACGTGCATATTTTTGAGAAATTCGTAGCCCAAGCCGACCCCATATAAATCTGCTTCTCCCATGGGTAACAGCACATCCAGTTTGTCATCCGGGACGGAGGACTTACGCGGTTCCCAGCCTGCACGCAGTACCAAGCGATCGTTGTATTGGTACTCCACTCCCATCGCAACATTCCACACTGACTCATAATTTCGGGGAATGACCAGGGACGTTGTACTTGCGTAGTGCGGCACTATTTTTCCGGCAAGGGATCCGAGCTCAAACGGGGCATCAAATTCCACCCGAAAACCTTCCCAGACATCCCAATCTGTCCACTTGGCGTCTAGATTGATTTTCCACCTGGGTGTTACCTGAACACTGACTCCGGTGGAAAAATGGGCCGGATGTTTCAGGTCGACAGTGGCCTCACCGGTTTGTTCTGCGACGCCCTTGGGAAACCCCAGATAGGCAGGGATCGGTGCCAATTCATTGTGGAAAGAACCCCACAGCGCCTGCCAATCATCGGAATAGGTTAGCCGATAGCTGCCTTTCATTTTATTATCGGCCTCGGTTTGGTACACAAAGCCCCAAGTAAACCAGGACGTTGGTTGCCAAAGTGCACCGAACACCGCAGAAACGGACAAAGCGGTTTCAACATCGACGTCCAATTCGATTGCTTCTTCAAACGGACTAAGCGAGTGGCCACAGAGTTCAAAGGCGCCTCCCAGGCAGTCTGAGCCTTCACCAATCTGCTCCAATGCCGTGTTGATCACACCCAAAGGCAAAAGCGCAAGTCTAAGATCGGTTTGGGCTGAAAGACCATTGTAAGAGAAATGAATCCCCACGCCGAACGACCACTCGTCGTTAAACTGGAAGCCAATGGTAGGGGAAAAATAGGTAAGACGAGTCATGGCCAACTCTGTGCCCATGAACCTTGCCGGATCGTCCTCCTCCTCCCGAACATAGCCTGCCGCGAACGGGACAAACGCGGCGGTACCAACCGTATAATTTTTTCCTGATGGGCGATAAGCTGCTCCCCCCGTTGGCACGATGACTACCGGTAGCGGCCACTCTGTGCGGCCATCCACGAAGGGAACTTTGATTATGGGTGTGCTGGTTTCGCTAGCACTGTTTACTACCGAGTCAGTTTCGTCCAATCCCCACTTGTCGATTTCAGTCTGTGCAACGGGATCATAATCGCCAAACTCGGCACCAAAGGTAAACGAAACGAGGGCCAGTTTGAAGAGCCCTTCACGGCCCTTGACCCGGGCCAAACCAGCAGGGTTGTAATGAATGGAATCAATACCGGGAGGATCAGCAGTCACTGCGTTGCCCAACGCCGTTGCCTTTGGATTGGCGATAGTCATGTTTTCTATCAGGGCGGCGCTGGTGTGATTGGATACAGTCAGCGTAAAGCCAATAACGAGCGTGAATATTCCCACACCAGACCAGTGCACTGGCCGGGTAATTTTCCTTATCATAGTAAACTCCTCTCAGCATGTGCATCACTGCATTCACGCATTTTTTATTGTTTTTTATTTCTTTGTTTTTTATTTTTTATCGCCATTAATTATCGAGCTATCAGCAAAACTGTGAGACAGCAAGCTGACTTTGTTTCATTTGCGGTGGAGTTGTCAACATTATGCTTGCATTTAACAATGCTATCAGTGGCGAATGGTCTTGGATTAAAATTGCACCCATTCCTAGCAAGGATAACTGTTACATTGCTATACAAGTTTCATTTACAAATAAAAACAGACAAATAGTGAAGCCGCAGGCTAGTGTTACGCCATGGAATCTTCTTATAGATCAGGGAGAGGCAAATGACACCCGTCACCTCAGAACAAAATGTAATCGATTACACTCTTACTTATCGGTTATCTCGCCAACCCGGCAATAACTGCTCTGGTCCAGCACCAGAAGCATCTCAACTACCGACAGAAGAAGACTACACAAAGCTAAAAGCGCTTATTGTTGAAGACAATCCCGTCAATCAAAAAGTCCTGGCAGGAATACTGAAAAAACTCAACATCACTTCACAGCTAGCGGATAATGGCGCTGAAGGATTTCGCTTATGCGACCAAGAGCGTTTTGATATCATTTTTATGGATTGCCAAATGCCGATCATGGATGGTTTCGAATCCTCTCTCCGGATCCGAGAAACATCCACACATAACCGAGACACACCAATTATCGCGGTTACAGCAAATGCTTCAGCCAATGATATTAACCACTGCAAAACCGTAGGCATGGATGACTTCCTGAAGAAGCCGGTAAAATCTGAACAAATCAAAGCCATGATACTAAAACATGCCTTCAGCCCCCCGGCAGACAAATTATCAGGTCAACAATTTGCCTCGTAAACAGAAAAAAGGAAGCCTGGGCTTCCTTTTTTACAGAACCAATCGGACATCAGACCGGAATCATCTGCCCATAATACTGGATTTGGCTACAGCTGGTAGGCGTCTGGATTGGCTTTCGCATCGTCCATAACACGACGAACCGAGCCCAGATACTGCTTCTCATACGACAACATCGGATAAAAAGTACGCACCAGGAATGCAAACGTGTTAAACATTATGCGATCTGTTTTGGTATATTTCAGATTGATCTTTTTGCGGAATCGCGTAGGCAAAGTACCAAGGATCACCTTGTTTTGCGTGTATCCCCAAAATAACGCAATCGCTTTCCATACTGGCATAGGCATCTTGGACTTTGGCGGCCGAGGATAGTGATGATAAATAAACATTGGGTCTAACAACTCATCCAACACCGGACCTTTTTCCAAACGCTCATCAACCAGATAGTTATAGCGCTCCCAATACTCTTCTTCTGTCTGAGGCAGGCTTTTATCGATAATGCCCAGCATGGTGCCCATTGCCTTCCACTCTTCGAACAGCATTGCGCGTTCTTTAGGAGTCATCTTGTGATTGCTAAAGAAACGGTAGAGACGAAGCAAAGCGTCATATCCTGTCATATGCACCCATGCATAGGCTTCAGGATCCATTGCGTGATATTTCTTCCCATCTTTATCGACACCCTTGATTGAGCGATGCAGCTCACGCAAGCGCACGCCCATATCGATTGCATCCTGAGGTTTTGAATAAATAATGGGCCAAAGCAGCTTCAGGGAATCCTTAGCTCGACCCCAAGGATTTTTCTTGTACTTCTGATCCACTGCTACCGCCCTGTCCACCATCGGATGAGCCGTTTGCATGATAAAAGCCTGAGGCAAAATGAATTGATATAGATACGTACCAAAATCCCGCCACATCAGTGAATCAGGACCGAGCTTTGCCTTTGCTGCTTCCGCATCAAGATTGCTAGCTTTTACGGATTTAATCTCTGCAATGGCATCCGCATTGATGGAATGAGTTTGAGCTGAAGTCATTAGTTAACTACCTGTATATGCATTCGTAAATTATTCTGAGCTGCAAATGAGACAAAGCCAAGAATATGTCTCATCTTGAAAAAATGCAATAAGATGTTACTAAAAGACACCTATTTTCAGCGAAAAAAGTTATCAATCACTACTAGCGGACCACCAACAGAGGATCAAAAGGGGCATTTAACCTATTGATAATTGGCAATTAATTTACCCATGCATTAGCGTGAGACAAACGCCTCAATCTGTCTTAACAACAGTCTAAAACAAGCCAGGAGACGCCCTACCCATAACTACCAGCTTAAGGTTCTCACGCCGCATCATGACAACAACCCTATCCATACCATATTAAGGGCGCGCAAAAAACTTCCCCACTTTGCACGAACACTTTTCGCCCAAACCGTTTGATCTATAACTCTGACTGTTTTATAGTCATGTTAGTTTCTAATAACGAAAAGATTCCGGCTTTCGATCCCCGAAACCAAATTTGCCTCATCTTTATTTTTATTCTCCAGAGGCGCACAGCCTTTTTATACCGGCATTTATAACTAGTCAGAATTAATTTATAACTATTCGGCATTTAACGTCGGCTAGCGTTTCTGGTATTCACTAGTGTTCCAAAAATTCGGGAGGCCCATGATATGAAGCAACCGATCATTCAATCAGCGTTTGCAGCAGATCTGGACGAACAAATAAAACAATTATTAAAACAGGGTATGCCTGTCTGTCAGCGGCCATTCTTACACATTGCTAAATCCTTGGGCATGGGTGAAATGGCGCTTATATTACGTATTCAGCACCTGATCAAGCAGCCAAGAATATATGCAGTAGGAGATAAACGTCGCAACAGGAGCTACAGAGCCGGAAACGTCTATACGCTCAACCCACCCCACACAGATGTGGTGTTATCCCATTGGGACATACAACTGTTAAAGTTATTAAGAAACGGGCTACCGCTTTCCAGTCGCCCTTATCATTTGTTTGCCAGACATCTTGAAGTGACCGTGGATGAAGTCCTGTTCCGATCAGAGCGACTGCGTAATCTTGGCCTGATTGACATTATTCCGGTCGCGAGATTTTCTCAGCTTTAAATTACTCCTAAAGGCAATTAGAACAATGCCGCAGCCCCGTTATGTTGCTTCTCAAGAATTGAAGCTGAATTACTTAACGGGCCCTAAATCTCGCCTCTATTTAGTCATGGCTACATACCGGACACTCTGGATCTTTGCGAAGCTTCATAACCCGCCAATCCATGTAGTGAGCATCCATCACCAAGAGCCTTCCTGCCAGCACACCCCCCATCCCTGCCAATACCTTCAGTGCCTCGGTTGCCTGAATACTGCCTATGATTCCCACGACCGGCGCCAGTACACCATTGTCAGCACACCTCAAATCTTCCTGGCCTGACTCATCGTAAAGACACCGATAGCAAGGGCTATCGGACAGACGACTATCAAACACGGCCACTTGCCCTTCCATGCGGATTGCAGCACCGGAAACCAACGGTCGCTTTGCCTCAACACATAAACGGTTCAAGAGAAACCGACAGGCAAAATTATCGGAACAGTCCACTCCATTTTGCCAGTGCTCACGCACTTCGCCATTAATACCCCATTCGGCATACTGGCCCAGGCCTTTAATATAAAAGCTCGATAGCCCATGACGCACCATAAAATCTTCCACGTAGCCATTGGTGTTTCCCGTTGACCAGATATTCAACGCGCCAAACAAATCGGCCCAAGAAGGTAAAAACGCCGGGAACGCGCTGGCCAGATTGCTGATGGTTTTAAACAACAAATCCGTGGCACCCGCCAACACCACCGGCGGCAGTAACGACAACGCAACGGGCAGCACTTTATCTAAATCCACTTTCGCGTTCTGAGTTAACAACCCCCAGCCTAACGGGCTGTTAATAATGCCGTGATAAGCCAACTTGGGTGAGCCTGCGGGATCTAACCCAATAAAGCCCGCCACTTTTTGATTGCGTTCCCATGCCAGCGCATCACTTGCTGTTACGTGGGGAATGTATTTACCTTGCTGCACAATATCGGCATTTAACGTGGCACCCTGCAAATACTGATAAGCGCACAGCGCACCGGTACTAAAACCACCAATAACCGGCTTTTTGCCCGTAACCTGAACCACCTTTTCCACCGCAACCGGAAAATCCAACAAACACCATACGTCTAAGTTGGTGTTATTGTGGCCGGATTCACTGGCGTAGGCGTCTCTTCCCACTCCACGAAAATTTGCCATCCAGACATCATAACCACGCAAGTACAAATAATGGGCCATACTAAAAAACTTGATGTTGTCTTGGGCGATGGTGCTGTCGTTTTGCGCCCAGGCAGGGGCATCGGCAGGCAATTGATAACCATAGGGTTTGCCCAAGGGCGAGCGCACATCAAATTGATTGATATTGTTCACGATACCCGGCAACAACAACACAGGTCGGCCAGCGCGGTATTGATGATCAGAAGATGGCCGATAACGTCGCATTCCCAGCGCCACACCGTCTTTGGTATGGGCTTGATAAAAGCCATCGATTTCTTGTGAACTGCCGCCGCAGCCGGTTAGCTGAAACAAACAGATGAGCAGGAAGGAACACAGCCAAGCAGAATGACATTGCATGATGGAATTCGCCTATTTTAATTATGATTTGTTCTTGTTTTAAAGCCGTTCACCGGCTTGAACAAAACCTTAGCGAAAGCCGCCGGGTAAAAATTGTATGAATTTGAGAGAAACTGCGTTAGGCACACCATAAAAATGGGCCTGTGTTTACCTGGTGGCTGTCTATATAGGTACAGCTAAACACCAAATGTACCGAGGCCTCTTTTGTCGTTAGCCATTGTTCACACTCGCGCCCGCGTGGGCATGAATGCGCCTGCTGTCACCGTTGAGGTGCATCTTTCTAACGGGTTACCTGCTTTTAATATTGTCGGCTTACCCGATGCGGCCATACGCGAAAGCAAAGAGCGCGTACGCAGTGCCATTTTAAATTCCGATTACGAATTTCCACAGCGCAGAATTACGATTAATTTAGCCCCGGCTGATTTACCTAAAGATGGTGGCCGTTTTGATTTACCCATTGCTGTGGGCATTTTGGCGGCATCGGAACAAATTCCAACGACCGCACTGGAACAACAGGAATTCGTAGGTGAGCTC
>NZ_VRKW01000028.1 GCF_009746715.1 Ketobacter sp. MCCC 1A13808 | reverse complement strand
GAGTAAGATACGATCGATGCCGATGCGGAACTATCTCCTGCATAAACGTTATTATTCGTGACTACATCAACGGTTCCTGAGGTATCGCCCGCTGCGATGTTGATCACTTCGCCATTACTCAGAGTAACCGTCATCGCCGTATCGGCTGGGTTATCCAGCATAGCCGTGTAGGTAATCGTGCCACCTTCACTAACCGTGTCAGTCGCTGACAATGTCAGGTTCGATTCATCCGCATCGTCATTAATCGTTGTGGATGCCGAAGCGTTATCGACGACCAGGTTCTCGAAGTTGCCACCGCTGGTAGAAGCTATCGTGGCCGAAGCCGTATCGCCACCAGCATAGACATCGTCGCTCGCGACAACATCGACGGTGCCGGATATTGCTCCTGCAGCGATGCTAATTACTTGCCCACTACTCAAAGTAACGGTCATCGCAGTACCAGCTGGATTATCTAGCGTGGCCGTATAGGTAATCGTGCCACCTTCGCTAACCGTGTCAGTCGCCGACAGTGTAAGATTGGTTTCATCTGCATCGTCATTGATCGTAGTTATTGCCGGGGTAGCATCTACAACCAAATTATCAAAGTTTCCGCCGCTGGTGGAGGTGATCGTAACTGACGCGCTATCACCTCCGATAAAAGCATCGTCGCTCGCGACAACATCAACGGTACCGGACGTATCACCCGCCGCGATGATGATCACCTCACCATTACTCAATATAACCGTCATTACAGTGTCGGCAGGATTGTCCAACGTTGCTGTATAGGTGATCGTGCCGCCTTCAATTACAGTATCAGTTGCAGACAAGCTTATGTTCGTTACATCAGAATCTTGGGGGATACTGTTACCAGCATCCAAACCGGTCGCTCTATCTTCAGAAATGCCGTCTAAATTTACTAGTTCAATATCAGCAAATTGGGGCACTTCATTTTCAAAAGGCGTTAAGTCTTCCGTGATTCTTGCCAGGCGTACAAAGCTATGCCCCTCACTTGTGGCAGATCCGCCAGCCGCAGTTTCTTCCAGAACCTCATTAAGATCTATTCCGCTCTCAAGAGCCTCAAGCAATGCGGTGACATCCTCGTCCTCGAGAGATTCCTCCTGAACATTAACATCGCTACTGGCGAGCAGCTCATTAGTCAGTGTCACCTCGACTAAACCATCAAAGATAAGCGAGCTTCCATCGGCCATCTTAAGGTCTACAAAAGCGTTATCCTCAGTGACAATAACTTCGCCTTCGTATAGTACGTCGCCGGGGCTAAGTGCTCTCAACTCACCTAATTCATTTCGAGCAAACGCTTTACCAGTTACCGCAACAACCGTAGCAATGGGGTTCATGTACACATCCTAAATCACATAGAAGAAAATAAAATTAGCTTATTTTAAAGCCTAGTAGACAACTGAAATTTCGGTATTGTACTTAAGGACAGTTGCCTATCAGGCGCTCTCAG
Source organism: Ketobacter sp. MCCC 1A13808 (assembly GCF_009746715.1). NCBI lineage: Bacteria > Pseudomonadati > Pseudomonadota > Gammaproteobacteria > Pseudomonadales > Ketobacteraceae > Ketobacter > Ketobacter nezhaii. Next base: position 6,721 of record NZ_VRKW01000028.1, on the reverse strand, counting down.
AGGAAGACGAGGAGGTAGAGGAACTTAAAGAAGGGAGATCATTGATTTTCAAAGCTAATTCCACTCGATTTCTAACACCAATCTTATCGAATATTGAACTGATATGGGCCTTAACTGTGCGCTCTGTAATATTTAGTTTTTCCGAAATCTCAGCGTTGGTCGCTCCCATAGCGACACCTTTAGCGACCATCGACTCTCGTGCGCTGAGGCCCGAAATCGGATTAGGAAAAGAGGGATCCTGTTTAGACTTTTCGCCTTGTGGTTGATTGCTATCGATACCCGCTAAAATCCGTTTTAGTACCTTGTTGCCAACCCAAACTCCACCGTGCTCCACAACAACGACCATTTCCCGTAACCGTAGTGATCCGGAATGGGCATGACCATAACCGCGGGCACCGAGCTTAATGACAGATAAGGCCTCGACTTCGTTGGGCATGGAATTAAGTACAATCACTTTTTTACTACTACTCAAAACAACATTTAGCCAATTTCTTTTTTCATCTATCGACAATGAACTGATATCGACCAACACAATTTCGTTCTCAAAAGCATCAATGCTTTTAGGCAACCCTTTCAAAAGACGTGCGCCTGGAAATGCGTTCTCCCAATCGCTTAACAACTTGTTTGAAGTACTTAAAAATAAAGGCGTCATCACCGTTCCGTTAACGCATATTGCTTAGCTCTAAGCAATGGCTTCAGTATGTAGGTAAGAATGGTTTTCTTGCCAGTCATGATATCGACAGAGGCTACCATACCAGGAATAATGGGCTTTCCCTCTCCCAGGTCGGACTCCGTAGTTCTAACCTGAACAACATAGAATGGATTTCCATTGTCGTCCATTACCGTATCTACCCCTATATGCTCTATCTGGGCTTCCAATCCCCCATACACAACAAAATCATACGCCGTAAATTTTACATTTGCTTTCTGTTCCGGCCGTAAAAAAGCAATATCCTGAGGCTTTATGCGGGCCTCCAACAATAAAGTGTCATCCAAGGGAATGATCTCTACCACCTCCTTTCCGGGGAGAACGACACCCCCTATAGTATTGTAGAACAAACGTTTAACAGTACCGCGAACCGGTGATCGAACGGATGTTTGATTGACTCTATCGCTGAGGCCTAAACTTGATTTCCCTAATGCATTAAGCCTAGCCATGGTAAGTGATAGATCTTCACGAATCTCATTTTTAAAATTGAGTTCAACTTCCAGAATTTTTTGTCTTGCTTCCAACTTAGCGGATATAAGCCTGTTTATTTGAGCGAGCGCCTGATCACGCTCACCCATCATATTAGCAACGTCTCTTTCCAGCCGCAGAATTTCAACTTCAGACACTGCTCCGGATTCCACTAAGGGTTTGGTCACCTCCAGTTCCCTGGACGAGAGTTTCAACGCCTTCTCTGCCTGATCTCGATGAGACCTCGCCTCAACGAGTTCCTGCTCTCGTTGCTCTATTTGCTGAACGGCAATTTCCTTCAACACCTCCAGCTCCTTCAGGCTGGAATGATATAAAATAGTTTCCTGATTCACCAAATCCGGAGCTTCTTCCATAAGCTCGTCTGAAATTTTGAAATCCGTACCTTCTGCTAACGCCTCAAGACGAACTGACTTCGCTTTTAATGCCAACCATTCGGCCCGGCTTTCCTGAAAGTTCGAAACAAAGCGGGTCGCGTCCAGTTTCACAATCAGTTGGTTTTTCTCAACCACCTGCCCCTCTCTTACTTTGATATCGGTTATCACACCGCCATCAAGAGACTGCAGAATCTGAACCTTTTGAGAAGGTATAACCTTACCCTCGCCTCTAGTAACCTGATCGATCTCCGCATAAGCGGACCAAACAATAATTGCCACAATGGATATACAAATCACATAAAAAATGAGGCGGGTTTTTATCGGATTTTGCGCGACCCTCGCTTTATCTGCATTTTCTTCCCAGCCCAATACGTCGGATTGCTCTTCCGTCGTATCAAGGGCGTTCAGCATGCCCTCCAATTTGCCTTTGGCTGAAACTCGGGGATTGCGCCCGCTTTCATTGTCGTCCTTCATCACGAAGCCTTACCTATGCGGCCTTCTCGGAGTGCTTCAGCAACACTGTCACGAGGTCCATCTGCCACGACTTTTCCGCTGTCAATAACCAGTATTCGATCGACCAAATTGAGTATTGACGTTCTGTGTGTTGAAATTAGTAGTGACCTTCCTTTCCCATAAGCCTTTAACTTTCGAGTAACCCATGTCTCTGTGGAATGATCCATAGATCCCGTGGGTTCATCCAAAAGTAGAATTTGCGGATCATGTATCACCGACCTCGCTAGGGCGACTGATTTGCGCTGACCACCGGATAACGATTCACCCCGCTCGCCAATCAACATATCAAACCCCTTCGGGTGCGTATTAATAAAATCCGATAAGTGAGCAAATTCAGCTGCTCTGATTATTGCTTCGTCATCCGCTTGTGGATGCGCCAAAACAATATTTTCTCTCAGGCTTCCATAGAACAATGTGACATCTTGTGCGACATACCCGACCTGTTGCCGTAACTCAGCCAGATCTAATTGTCGGATATCGATACCATCGATTAAAATAGAACCTTCACTCGGTTGATACATCCCGATAACCAGCTTTTTAAGCGTACTTTTTCCTGATCCGATTCGACCCAGAACAGCAACATGCTCGCCAGGTTCAATTATGAAACTCACATTTTTGAGGGAAGGTGTATCATTGCCAGGATAGGTAAACGTCACATTTTTGAATTCAATCTTGCCTTGAAACTTTTGCCGGTGGATGAATCGAGCATTTTCAGGACGCTCGATAGGTGTATGCATGATTTCATTTAATGAATGATAGGCTGTTTTAGCGTTGTGGAACTGCGCAAGCAAACCTGCGATGGCTCCAAGAGGCGACATCGCTCGTCCCGTCAACATAGAGCAGGCAATCAGCCCTCCCATTGACAGTTCCCCCTCACTAATAAGATAGACGCCGGAGATAATCACCGCGATTGTAACGGATTGCTGAGCCCACATAACCAGATTCATGTTGAAAGATGCCAGGGTTCGTAACTGAATCGACACCCTCGCCAAAAACGATGCTGAATGTTCCCATCGCTTTTGCATAATACTCTCGGCAGCCATCGCTTTGACCGTATCCAGGCCCACCAGGCTCTCAATTAAAGTGGAATTTCTCAACGCACTTGCGCGGTAAGTGGTTTCAGTTAGCTCCTGCATTTTACCCTGAGTAGTTAAGGCAAATAATATGACGAAAAGTACACCTGCCAATACCGGAATCGCCATCGGACCTGCGATCCAGAAGATCAGCCCAATAAATATAAACGTGAACGGTAGATCAATGACCGCAGTAATAGTCGCTGATGTTATAAAATCCCGAATCGTTTCAAATGAACGTAGATTTGCAGCAAAAGAACCTGCGGAAACAGGCCTCAACTCCATTCTTATTCCCAGCACTCTCTCCATAATGTCAGCCGACAGCTGAATATCGATCCGTTTGTTTGCCAGGTCCAGATAGTAGCCCCGGATAGTACGCAACATCGCGTCAGCAAAAACGACGATAATCACACCCACTGCCAGCGTCCATAATGTCTCCAGAGCTGCGTTCGGAATGACACGGTCGTAAACATTCATTGTGAATAAAGGGAGTGCGACAGCCAGCAAATTAATGAAAAATGCCGCCAGCAACACATCGCGATAAAGGTTCGTGTTTTCTTTTAAACTACTCCAGAACCAATGATGTTGCACCTTATGCTGTTTTAATTCCGGGCTGCGCTGATCAAATCGAAATCCGGGTCGAACGAAGATAACTTGACCGATGTATTTTGACTCAAGTTCATCTAATGATATCTCGGCTAAAGCATCTCCTAACTCAGGAAAGATTACTTTTGCATTTCTGTCTGCAGTAACCTCCATAAGCAAACACGCCTGATCGTCTTCCAGGAGTAAAACCGCAGGCAATAGTGACTTATTGATCGAACCAAGCGACTTTTTGAAGATTCTGGAACTCAGACCTAATCGTCTCGCTGAACGAGAAAATAGAGAAGGGTCAAGAATACGATTGCTCAGAGGCAAACCCGCAATCAAAGCTTCGCGTGTGGTCGCTTGCCCATAATAGCTTCCAAGAACCAGTAGACACTCTAATAATGGATCAGTCTGACTGTGCAATTATTTATTTCCCATAACGTAACATCCGTTTATACATAACATCGTTGCAGGTAAAAGAGCCTGTATAAACCGATGCAACATATCAGTTAGTGGATTTTCTCTCTTCCATAATCAATTCTACACGTCGATTCAAAGCCCGCCCCTCTTCCGTCTCGTTCGAAGCAATGCTATCTGTTTCACCGCGACCAACCGTGCTGATGCGACTTTCTGAATCGGCACATTGAGCAATAATCGCCGACTTGACCGACTCAGCCCGGGCTTCGGATAATATTATATTGAAGCTTTCAGAGCCGGTTGAATCGGTATGACCTTCCAACATTGCGAACACATCTGGATGACTACACAAAAACGCAGCTGCCTTAACAATTTCTGCGGTGGTACTGTCATTGAGTATTGCTGATCTATGGTTGAAGTTAACGTCCATCCGCAACCCTTTTCTTGGACGCTCAGTTGGCGAGACCTGGTCGGGCGGTGTAATAATTGAGTTGATATCCAGGTCAAGTGGTTCCATCTGAGGAGCGGACGCAGGACAACGCGCGGCCAGTTCTTCTTCACGTTCCACCTGCAGCTCTTCCTGATCCAGGTCCCGGGTGTTATCCAGTCCTAACGCCTGCAGCAATTTACCCATGCCCGCAAGCGTGCGGATTTGAGCCGCCTGGACTTCACTCTTTCCATTAATCAAATTGCGCTGCGAATCGAAATACTCATTTTCTGAATCGAGTAAATCCAGCAATGTTCGCTTACCTATATCAAACTGTTTTTGATAGGCATTACGAGCACGTGAGATTGCAGTTTCATTACGTTCCAAAAAGGCTATTAATTGGGTAGTGGTTTTAATATCGTTGTAAGCGATAGTCACGATCTGGCGAACTTCACGACACACTCTATCCCTGTTATCTTCTGCTTCAAAAACAAGATTTTTCGACTGTCGTCTACGCGCCCTATCAGATCCACCTCGATACAAGTTATATCCTGCAACCAGCTCGATGGCTTCCTCGTCGTACTGACCATTTACTCCCTGCAAATTATCATCAATTTGCTTACGTAAACGTAAGTCAAATCGTGGCATCATCGGCGCTTTTGTTCCTCTGAAATCCGCTTTCGCAACCCTGATACTTTCAATTGACGCATTTAGGGATGGATTGCTTCCATAAGCCTCTAACAACGTATCTTTCAGATTATCGGGAATGTCTTGTTCCGGTAAGTCCGGAACGTCCAATTTCATTGGCGGCAATATTCCAACTAATCGCAGAAAGCGGGCAGACACATCGTGCAGGTTAGTAATTTCCGTTAACACATTGGCTTCAGCTAACGCTAAGCGAGCGGTGGATTGATCTAAGTCCACACCACGCCCAAAACCGGTTTTTGCACGACTCTCAATGTCGCTATGATAGCGCAGGTGTTGGCGGTAATTGTTCTTTGTCAGTTCCACTAATTTTCTGTACCGCAATATATCCAAATACGCCTGAGCGGTTTCTTCTGCTATATCTTCCGAGATCTGTCGGAATTCATAATATTTCGCTAACTGGAAAAACTTTTGTTTTGCGACGTCCTCTTTTGTAAAAAACCCATCAAACAACATTTGCGTTAATGTTAATCGGTAACTGTTGGTCGTGTAGTTTCGACTTATATTCTGTTGGTTTTCATACCGTTCAGAGCCCACTTCCGCATTGAAGTCCAGCGTTGGCAGAAAGCCACCCTCCGCGGCTCGAAGCCCATCCCCGGAGGCATGAAAGGCATTCCAGGCAGCCTGCACTGACGGATTGTTCATAGCGGCCATATCAACCGCTTCTTTCAGGGTCATGGCATAGGTGGAGCCGGCAATAAAAAACAAGACTGCCAACACCAAAATGTTAGATCGATATAATGTCTGCACTGCTTTTTCCAAATTTAAGATTTAACCGACACTACTTCCCTTGCATCACGCGAGGTTATCGTCAATTTTTCGTCTTCTTTTATAGGTTTAGCCCATAAACTCCGGTTACGCTTGGTTTTCCTTGGTCGCTTTGACCTTTCCATTTCAACAGCTTCCCTTTAACTATAGGAAAGGTGTTTAACTTCTCCATCACTTACCTAACTTTAATTGTCTCTTTGCACGAATTTGCGACCTAAGTAGGTTATTGCTTTCGTTCACAGCCTGGAGATGCAGCACCTTAATGTACGATCGTTTTAGGAAAGTCCAGATTAGGCCTATTACTTTTAGGCGAATCCCAAACAATTGAGTCCCTCTCAAAAAAAATTGAAAAAAAAGCCCGGATCAATTCCGGGCTATCCAACTTGTTTTTGTTGTTATTACGGGAAACGCTTTATGAATAATTCAAAAGCTCATCAAAGCACCCGGCATTGCAACACTTGTATTCAGTGTAGTATCGATTTAACTAATTTCGATCTCGCACAGGGCCGTCTCGCCCCCTCTATGGCCTTATATTGACGTGTATGGACTCCTCCTCTATTGCAAGCACTTTTATCAATAGCGAATAGGTACGACTGCCTACGTGTATCCGGTCTCTTTCATGATGCCGTCTTTGTAGGCATCGGACCCTGATGGGCTA
>NZ_VRKW01000027.1 GCF_009746715.1 Ketobacter sp. MCCC 1A13808 | reverse complement strand
GCCTGTTCGACCCATCGCAGAGTCGTCTCTTTGACTGATCTTCACCATACACTGCTCACTTTCACAGGGGGCCGGTGGAGCAACTTACATCCTGTGAATCATCAATCAAAGATTTTGTCGCTAAGTTGAACCTTATTTAAGCGATTTGGGTTGGTCCGACAGTGAAAATTGGAGCTTGAGCGGTAAACGAGTGAGGGGATTTCGGGTAAGATACTTCGGATGAGGGGCAAATCGGTGCTTTATACTTCCTATACCCAAAATCCTCCGCCTATGGTCACCTGACGGAGTCGACTCCGGTTCCGTTTCCAAAGCTGGACCTCAAGGTTCTCAAGCAGCATCCCCACGGAATTGATCTGGGTGCTTTGCAACCCATGTTATGCCACCGTATTTTTACCCGGGATGGTAAAGTCGATCTGGCGCCGCAACGATTCCTTAATGACCTGCCGCGGTTGCAGGAGGAATTGCAATTAGAGCGGGACAGCGAGCAGTTGTTGATGATCGGCCGCCGTCATATTCGCTGCAACAATTCCTGGATGCACAATAGCCAGCGTCTCGTGAAAGGGAAGAACCGCTGTAATCTGATGGTTTCCCCACAGGATGCACAACGACTGGGATTGGTTGATGGCCAGACCGTAACCGTCAGCACCAACATTGGACAAATCGATTTGCCACTCTGGGTCAGTTCCGACATCATGCCGGGGGTGGTGAGTATGCCCCATGGTTGGGGCCATGACCGGGAAGGTTCTGAACTGGGTATAGCCGCCCAAAAAGCCGGGGTCAGCATGAACGATATTACCGATAATCAGGTGGTGGATGCGCTCACCGGGATGGCCATTATCAATGGCGTTCCGGTGGAGGTGAGAGCGGCGGCAACCGATCGGGAACAAGCGTTTGGCGTAGAAGCAGTCCAGGCCCGGGTGGTTGCCGTTTAGGTGGTTGCCGTCTAAATGAAGCCGGTTACCGCTAACGCGCTGCGGGTTGTTCTGCCCGCAGCTTCTTGTTGGCTTCGTACTCCGCTTTTTTAACCTCGATGCGCTCCAGCTCCTCCATTGTGACCAGGTTCGGGCCATGCATTCCCAGCATCACGCCCAATGCCGCCGGGTTATAGCGTAAGGGGCGCGGTACCAGCTTCGCATACCGATTTAAACGTCCGCACAACTTTTTGTAGCGGGCTTTATCATGGTCACTCCAGGGCAAGTCGAAGCGTTCCCGATACAATGGATGCAGTGCGCCAATCACACTCACTTTCATGGCAGGGTAGGCCCAGCGCTTGTAGGCTGCATCGGCGTAGGGTTGCGCCGATTTGAAATACTTGAAGCGGGCTGGTAATTCAATGGAACGGGTGGTGAGGTATTTTACGGTATCGTTATAAGTCATGGTATTGAGGATCAAATCCTCGTAGTACTCGTAGAACGATTTCAGATCCGGCTCAATGTCTTTGGCAGGAATACCGAGTAGTTCGCAAAGCGGTACGTATTCCTCATGATACAGCTTCGCTTTCTGGGCCGATGTTAATGGCCGGCCGACGTCTTCGCGGATCCGAATAACGCCATCAAGAAAGGTATCCGGTACGATGCGGAAGGTTTTCGGATGCAGCGCGAAATATTTGCTGCCATCGTCCAAAGTGCCTTTGATATTGGCGTGCAGCGCACGCAGGTCACGGGCTTCGTTACGGGCAAAGTCACCGCCGTCATAAAGGAAGCGGATCATGGACCAGTTGGTGCGACGGCCCCGCCCCTGAGGATCTGATTTATAGACCCCGTATCGATTGACCGCCGTTCCCACCGCAGGCAAGCCGGATTGCATAATGGCAATGGGTGGCAGCAAAGGCAGATTGGCCAGATCGGTCAGGGTATCCCACATGATGGAGTTGACTCCGGGCGCTTTGCCCCGAGCTGCTGAATTGTTGTTTCCCATGTCACCGTCCCCCTGATGAAAAATCCTGTTGGTTTGATATGGCATTCATTCTAATCGGAGAAATGCCGTAATACTCTCGTGTTTTGAAGCGATCAAACCCATGGGTAATACACTTATAATTTTTATATAAAACAGCATATTAAGTAGGGTCTGTGTGCGTTTTACCGCATTCGTGCGCAACGAAACCGAACCTTACTCGTGTTTTGTTTAAGCGGTGCAGATGAAAGTTAAAACATGAGATAATAATGCCATTTATCATGTTGGATCATTAATGAAAGACCTACGTAACCCACCCAGACGTAAACCGGTTCAGGCCCGCTCCATCCGTAAATACAACGAAATTCTGGATGTTGCGGTTCGGCTGCTGGAACGTCAGGAGTATGCTCAGGTCACCATGAGCGAAGTCCACTTGGAGAGCGGCTATCCTTACGCCACCATCTACCAGTATTTCAGCGGTAAGGAAGACATTTACCTGGCCTGGATGGAGCGGTTTCTGGATGACGTGATTTTCGAACTGGCTGAACGCCTGCACCGCTCCGAAGGGGAACATTTTAATGCCCGCATTGAAATGAGTGTTCGCTATTCGCTGGAGCAAATTATCGCCCACCGTCAGGTCCTCGGTAAATTGCTTGATGGTATGGGGCTGGTCTCCTCGCGTATGGTGGAACAGTTGGAGAGTAAAAGTCGGGGCTGGATTGTCAGTGCCTTCGGACAGCAGATGGAAGACCCCCGCAACAGTGAAATGCTGGAAAGAATGCTCACTGCCACCCGGGCGGTTAATGGTTATTGGTTGATGTTGATGCTGAATACCCGGCGCGAAGTCGATATTGAGGTCGAAGTCAGCAAAGTGGCGTCGTTAATTAAGGCGCTGGTAGTCTAGTTGCAGGAGGAACCGCTGTCCGTGTTAAAGCTTGCTTGGGCTCCGGCATTGGTGGATTGAGGCAGCGAGGGTTGAGTGGCCGGTTCCCCTGTTTATCCGGGAACCGGCTGTTTTCAGAATTGCCAGGTGAAACTGGACTCAAGCAGTATAGCGCTGGTTTCCGTTTTGATATCGAGACCCGTGTAAGGGTTGTACCAGGCGCTGGTAGGCTGGGTCATATCATTGGAATTGGTACTGGTTCCTGCCGGAATATCGTTTTGGGAGATGAAATAGCCCAGTGTAAAGTCGATTTCCATGTCGTGGCTGAACTTGTAGCCGAAGCCAACCGCATAGAGGTCGGCCTCACCCATGGGCAACAGTACATCCAGCTTGTCATCCGGAACCGAGGATTTGCGTGGCTCCCAGCCTGCGCGCAGCGCCAAACGGTCGCTGTATTGGTACTCCACACCCATCGCTATATTCCATACCGACTCGTAGTGCCTGGGAATGATCAACGAGGTCTTGGTTACGTACTCCGGCACGATGAGTGAGCCAAGGCCTCCCAGTTCGAAAGGATTGTCAAACTCAATCAGGAAACCATCCCAGACTTCCCAGTCTGTCCACTTGGCATCTAAATTCACTTTCCAGCGCGGGGTTACCTGTACACTGATGCCAGTGGCAAAATGGGACGGATACTTGAGGTTGACCGTCGCATCACCCGTTTGCTCCGGGATTCCCGTAGGTAATCCAAGCAACCTTGTAACCGGGCCCAACTCCTGATTGATGGATGCAAACAAATTCTGCCAGTCCTGGGAATAACTGAATCGATAGCTGCCTTTCATGTGGTTGGCCGCTTCAGTCTGGTAGACAAAGCCCCAGGTGAACCAGGGCTCGGGTTCCCAAAGCGCTCCGAAGGTGGCGGAAACGGAGAGGCCGGTTTCCACGTCTACATCCATTAGAATGGCGCTTTCAAACGGGCTGATGGAATTGCCACAAAATTCGAAAGCTCCGCCCAGACAGTCCGAATCGTCTTCCAATAAATCCAATGCAGTATTGATAATGCCCAACGGTAGCAGCATAAGACGAAGGTCGGTTAGTGCTGACATACCCATATAAGAAAAATGAACACCCACACCCAACGACCATTCATCGTTCAGTTTGAAGCCGATAGTTGGTGCAAAATAGGTCAGGCGGGTCAGGCCCAGCTCCTTGCCCATATAGATACCCGGGTCATCGTCATCACGCTGGTAACCAGCCGCAAACGGCGCAAATACGGCTGTACCCCAAGTATAATTGGTCCCTGGAGTGTTAACGGCGGCGCCTCCCGTCGGCACGATGACCACCGGCAAGGGCCACTCTGTTCGGCCACCTATAAACGGGACTTTGAGAATAGGCGTATCGGTTTCGCTGACACTGTTTTCCACCGGGTCGGTTTCGTCCAGCCCCCATTTATCAATTTCTGCCTGGGCTAGGGGATGATAACTGCCAAACTCAGCTCCAAAGGTAAAAGACACCACCGACAGCTTGAACAGTCCCTCTCGGCCCTTGACCCGAGCCAGACCCGCAGGGTTGTAATGAATGGAATCAATACCCGGTGGATCCGCCGTTACGGCGTTACCCAGTGCGGTTGCCTTGGGGTTCGCTATGGTCATGTTTTCGATCAGGGCAGCGCTGGCACCAGTGGATACGGCCAGCATGAAGCCAAATTTAAGCGTAAGAGTCCCTATGCCGGACCAGCATGCCGGCAAGGCAATCTTCCTTATCATGGTCAACTCCTGTGGTGTCGACGCGTGCATTGCGGTATGCACACATTTATAGTTGTTTTATTGTCGTTATTATTTATCAGCCAATCAGCTTATTTTTGTAATCAGCCAAACGCCGAGACGAAGAATAGACTTTGTCTCATTTGTTGTAGTGCTGTCAACATTTTACTTTTCTTTAGCAAGACTAGCAGTGGCGCGAAAGGCCAGCCAGTTTGAGACTTTCGGTACTTACGTCCAGGGTTACAGGAACTGAAGCCAAGCTAATTAGCTTATTCCAAATTCATCCTGTAGCACGGAGACAACAAACTCTCTGAACCAGATGTGCGCAGCACTGTTTTTCGTCCGCTCATGCCACAGCAAACCGAATGGCGGCATAGGAACGCGGAACGGCAAGGGGTGAAAATCCAGTTCGTAGTGTTTGAGTGCACGCTCGACCAATCCACGGTGCCCCATCATCACCAGATCGGTTTGACTGACCATGGCAACACCGGACATACAGTAGGGGGTGCGTACGACGACGTTGCGCTGCAGACCCTGCGACAGCAACCAGTCGTCCACCGGATTGGACCCCTTGCCCGTCAGGTCCAGTGCAATGTGTCCCACCTTTAGGTAGCGTTCCAGGTCAAAGCCGTCTTTGAATACCGGGTGCTGCTTTCGACTTACGCAGCCGTGTTCTGCTGCGCCCAGCGTCTTGCGATAGACCCCTGCCGGTGCATCCATTAAGCCACCAAACATAAAATCCAGTTCCCCGTTTTCCAGTTTTGCAAACGTGTGTTCAGACCAGCCCACCAGTCTGAGACGGATATTGGGCGCATGTTTGAGCAGTAAAGGCAGGAAATCAGGAATATACAGTTGCATTAGAAAGTCGGCAGCGGCGATGGTGAATTGGAAGTGCGCCGTCGTGGGGTCGAACTGCCGCGAACTCAGGGTTTTTTGCAGTGCATCCAGCTGGGAGCGGACGACTCCTTCCAGTTGCTCTGCTCTGGGTGTCAGCATCATGCGGTTGCCAGTACGGACCAACAATTCATCTTCGAAATAATCGCGTAACCGCGCCAGATTGCGACTCATGCCAGACTGGGTGAGGGAAAGCGCATCGGCAGCGCGGCTGACGTGTTTATGGGTCAGCAACGCCTCCAATGACAGCAGCAGATTCAAATCGAAGTTAGCGAGCTGTGATCGATCCATGATTGTTAGTCATAACCCTTATTGATATTCAGGAATGGCGATCATATCTGTGAGCGGGGAGAATGTGAACACTGCAACCACATGACATGACAGGAAAAGGACATGACAAGGAACGATAATTTGAAGAACAGAAAGATCATTATCCCGCACACGGGCAGCCATGCAAAGTTGGATTTGATTGAAAGCGAACTGCCTGCTCTGGAGCCCAATCAGATTCTGGTTAAGACTGAGGCCTGTGGTGTCGCGTTCGCCGATATTTTAATGCGAGAGGGCTTATACCCCGACGTAGACCGTCGTAACCTGACCCCAGGATACGATGTGGTGGGGGAAATCGTGCAGGTGGGCAACGACGTCAGTCGACTGACAGTGGGTGACAGAGTGGCTTGCCTGACCCAAACCGGCGGATATGCCGATTACACCGTCGCGCAAGAGTCTCTCACTGTGCTTTGTCCCCGCCAGCTTCCAGCTCAGCAGGTGGTCGCCATCATTCTGAATTACACCACCGCGTATCAAATGCTGACCCGTATTGCCAGAGTCACAGCGGGCGAGCGCATACTGGTCCATGGTGTCGCCGGTGGGGTAGGCAGTGCACTGCTGGAACTGGGTTTGCACCTGGGGCTGACCGTTTATGGTACCTTGTCGCAGCGCAAGTGGGCGTTATTACCCGCGCATCTCAACCAGCATCCTCGCTTTCATAAACTCGATTACCAAACCACGCCGTTTGAGGAGGCGCTGGTCAAGGCACTGCCTGAGGGAGTTGATGTGGTGTTTGATGCCATTGGTGGATCTCATCTGAAGCGCTCCTATCAATCGATGCGGATAGGGGGCACGGTTGTGAGCTACGGGTTTTCCACTGCCATCAAGAATGGTCGGCGCAATTGGTGGGAGGCCATTAGCGGGATGTTGCGCAGTATGACCTTTCCGGTTCAGTTGATCCGTGATAACAAAACCATAGCGGGTTATGGTATCTGGATTTATGCCAATGCTCATCCGCTCTGGTTTCGTGAGGACCTCACTCAACTGATTGAGTGGTTGGAGCAAGGCGTATTGAAGCCCATGGTTTCAAAACAGTATGCACTAACAGAAACAGCTCAGGCGCAGGAAAGGGTTTCCCGTTCGGAGCTGCCGGGAAAAGTGGTGTTGGCGATGGGAGCTTGCTGAACACCATCCAAAATTATGGCTTGGCGGGTATTGCGTTTTGCTGGGCAAAAAATCTGAATGACAGTTGTAGACAAACTTTGATACCCGCTGAGGCAAGTTCATTTGAAAAAACACTTTGCTCAAAAAATTACATGAGTTGTCCTGCTTTGTTGCTTTCCTGAAACCGCGATTTGGAGCTAAATAAAATTCTCCCCGGTTACCTTTTCATGCGAACTGGTAACGATTGTTATCGGTGATTAATGTTACTCTCCTAATCACTGCTGCGACCACTTACTAAAAAATAACGTGTATAAAGCAATTTGAATCTGTCCATTCCCAAATTTTGAATGAGGCATCCTTGAAATCCACGCATACTCATCACCTGTGATGTGAATGACTTGACTCTGGACGCCAATACCTTTGATAGAGCAGTGTCCATTGAAATGTTTGAGCATGTCCGCAATTACGAGCAGTTACTTAACCGCGTCAGCGATTGGTTACGGCCTGCGGGGCAATTATTTGTCCATATTTTCTGTCATCGCCACCTGATTTACCCGTTTGAAACCGAGGGCGACGACAACTGGATGGGCCGCTATTTTTTCACCGGCGGCCAAATGCCTGCGCTGGATACCTTTGCGCACTTTGATCGGGATCTCCAGATCAGCGAACAATGGTTTCTCGAGGGCACCCATTACGAGAAAACCGCACAGGCATGGCTTGACAACATGGATGTGCACCGCGACGCTATCCGTGAATTATTTGTACAAACCTATGGAAACACAGATGCGGAACGCTGGGTGCAACGCTGGCGCATGTTTTTTATGTCTTGTGCAGAGCTGTTTGGCTACGCCAAGGGATCTGAATGGGGTGTGGGTCACTACCGTTTTCGGCAGCGCCAGTAACCCACTTTGACAGTCACCACCCAAATACCACCGGGGCGTCGCCGCGGCCTGCATTCGCGCCTGATTCGCGTCTTCGCGGTACAGGCTACGCTAGTCAGTGTGGCGACGGCCCTCGGCGTGTATGCGGCCGTTTCAGAATATTGATAGCCAGTGGAAATTCAGTGTCGGTGCCGGTTATTACGTTATCGATAACAGCGATATTTTATGGACCGTTGCTGCGGGGCCGGGTTATCAGGAAACCCGCTACAATACCGTGCCGGCCGGTGATGATCTGGACAGTCATTCGGGCACCTTCCAAATCAGTTCGGAATATGATCAGGATTTGACCGATGATGTCGAGTTGTATTGGCTTTACGAATATACCGCAAGTAATGATGCAACCGGACGCGGCAAGCACCACGCCGAGATTGCACTGGATATCGATCTGATATCGGATATCGATTTTCGTATCGCAGCCAATTTCGACCACATAGACCGGCCTCAACCGGATGATAACGGAGTTATTCCAGACAACTCGGACTATCGGTTAACAGTGGGTTTAAACTACGACTTATGAGCATGATTTATAAATATGACATAGTACCGGCTCTGCTCATTAACTAGATCACCAGAATGCAGCTGCGGTTATGCTAAGATCGGGCGTTATCAATTGGGCGGTTATGAACAAGGGAGTGTCGTCTGGTGGCACAGGGTATCGGTTTGTACGGCAAATTGCCGGGATACGGGGATTTTATCGAGCGCAATCTGCCCGGCTGATTTACCTAAAGATGGTGGCCGTTTTGATTTACCCATTGCTGTGGGCATTTTGGCGGCATCGGAACAAATTCCAACGACCGCACTGGAACAACAGGAATTCGTAGGTGAGCTCGCGCTTTCTGGTGAATTACGCCCTGTTGAAGGTGTATTAACCGCCGCACTGGCCAGCACCCAAAGCCAACGTGCATTATTTGTGGCCTTGGCCAATGGCCCGGAATCGAGCCTACCGCAAAACGCTAAAGTGTTTGCCTGCCATTCGCTACAACAACTGTGTAGCCATTGCCTTTCTGTTTTTTTCTTCAGAGAAGGGTTCACCTTTTTAAATTGGTGGAGGAGCGGGGCGTCGGTTCAAATCCCATTCGCTCAGCCGCTGAGGGTTGATAACAACTCGTGAGGGCTAACGCGGGTTAAGTGTTGGCAATTTCTCAGGCCACACTGGACGTCAGAATACAAGCCGCTGATACTGTACATAACCACAGTATCAGCGGAAGATACCCATGTCACTGGCAA
>NZ_VRKW01000026.1 GCF_009746715.1 Ketobacter sp. MCCC 1A13808 | reverse complement strand
CAAGGATATTGGAGGATCATGTGAAACAGCATTTTTGGCGTGACGATGGGCCTCAGAATTGATGATAAATTGGTCGTTTATGCAAACTTGTCAAATTTGTCGGTTCTTCCACAGGACCCCTTATAGAAATGATTCTGCTGTCCTTTGCTTTGGCTGAAAGCATCAATCGGGAACGCCAGGACAAAATGAAGGCTCAACAGAGAATGCTGGAACAGGCTGAGGAAATCAACCGTGAGCAGAAGCGTACACATTTGTTGATGGAAGAATCTTATGAGAAAGAAATGGCTGCTTTACAGAAGGCCATGGATGCGGAAGCGGAAAGCAAGTCTAAAAGCCAATTCCTAGCTACCATGAGCCATGAAATACGGACCCCGATGAACGGAGTTATTGGCATGACTGAGTTGTTGAGGACAACACCTTTGAGTGCCATTCAAAGTAAGTATCTGGAAATAATCAACAATTCAGGACAGGCGCTGTTATCCATTATCAATGACATACTAGACTATTCCAAAATTGCTGCCGGTCACATGGAGCTTGAGCTAATTACTTTTGATCTCGAAAAACTGGTTCATGAATGCACGTCGTTACACAGTGTTAACGCAGAAAAGAAGTCAATTGAATTGGCCGTTTTCACCGACCCTGCCTTGCCGAAAAGAATCATAGGTGATCCAACACGACTCCGACAGATTATTAATAACTTGCTGAGCAATGCGACTAAGTTTACTCAGGATGGTTATGTAAAACTCCAGGTAAAAAAAACTCAGCATCAAGATCAAATTTTATTTGAAGTAGTTGATACCGGGCCAGGTATCAGCCCCGAACATCAAAGTAAGCTGTTTACTGCTTTCCAACAGGCTGACTCTTCTACCACTCGAAAGTTTGGAGGAACCGGTCTTGGGTTGAGTATTTGCAAACAGTTAACTCATCTCATGGGTGGTGAAATTGGTGTCAGAAGCGAAGCCGAAAAAGGATCTACATTTTATTTTTTCATTCAATACACTGAATCCGATGGTGCCAATATCAGCAAGGCGGATCGTTTACGGGGTGACGATAGATTCTTGGTTAGATCGACATTCCTGATCAGTACTCAGCCATTGCTCTTACAATTGTTCGAGGAGGCCGCCTCGAGGTATGGCTTTTCATGCTCCGTCTATCCGAAATTTTCAAGCTTTGCGCTCGACGTGGAGCAAAATAGTCAGCTTAGGGCAAAACCATTATTAGTGTTTGTCGACCAGAAACAGATGGAATCCGGTGAGTTGAACCCCGATTTGGTATCCGATTTTGCAAGCAGCAATCCCGTAGTTGAGTTTGTTTACCTGACCGGAATTAATGCGAGTATGGCCAATCAGAGATCGCTTATTGCCGGTCGTTTCCTGTCTACTCAAAAACCAGTATCCGTGCTTGATGTCGCTGCACTGCTGAAGAGATTCTCAGAGAGCAGTGCAGCTGAGATGCAGAGCGAAGCTGAACGTAAATATCCAGATCTTAGTCATCTACAGGTTCTCGTGGCGGAAGACAATCCGGTCAATCAAATGGTTATCAAAGGTATGTTGAGTAAATTTGGCATTGATCCCGCCATTGCAAGGAATGGAAAAATCGCAGTTAACATGGCAACAGAGAATCATTTTCATGTCATTTTTATGGATTGCGAAATGCCCGTTATGGATGGTTTAAGGGCCAGCAAACTAATTCTCAGGCAGGGAGGCAGATCAGGTGTAACTCCACGGATTGTGGCGCTTACCGCGCACGTAATGCAGGATATCAGGGATCAATTCAAGTCCATCGGTGTGCATGAGTTTCTTGTGAAACCAGTCATGCTGGATGATATTAGTCGAGTTTTCTCAGATCTGTGGCCAGATTAGCTCGATACGTCTGCAAAAAAAGATCCTAACCTGTCGGTATAATAGTTAGGCAATCAAGCTTCTTTCATGGTCAATCAAAATCGATTAAGGTTTAGTTTCATAATTATCCGGGTGGTAAAACTGCCACCATCTCGAATGCGGTCCACTTCAAACACAATGGGCGCGTTCATGTCGCCGGGGCGCAGGAAATAGGCGTGCAGCGAATGACACTGACGTTGTTCCTCAAGGGTTCGATAGGCTGCCACCAGGGACTGGCTGATCACCTGACCTCCAAACACATTGCGGGCTCACGCCTCGGAACAGGTTCAGCTCAACGCTTTCCAGATCCAACAGGTTGATCAATTCATCTACCAGGTTAGTCATCTACTTCGCTCCGGATAGTGGGTTGGAAAATTAAGCGGATAGTCGAAACAAAAGAAGGCGACCGGGGTCGCCTTCTCAGTATAGGGCAGGACGCGTTTCGCGTTGCCCCCAATATCAGTTATCAGAAATACTGTTGGTACACCAGGGGGCCGAATGCCACCAGCACCAGGGCTATACCCATCACGGTTAGCGGCAGCACATAGCGTTCGTGGCGAATCCAGAAACTCTTGCCGCGGGTATCCTCTTTGGCTTTCTCTATTTCCTCTTCGCCCACCACTTGCCGCGTCAACAGGTGGTTCACGGCCACCGGCGGGCTGAGGTAACCCAGCTCAAAGGCCACCAGGGTGATCATCCAGAAATGCAGGGGATCGATACCCTGGCTGTAGGCCGCCTGAGCCACGGTGCCGGATACCAGTACGATGGCACCAAAGGGATCCATAATCATCCCGATGATGACCAGGACAATGACCAGGGCAATCATGGCCGTCCAGATATTGCCGAAGAAATCACTCTGTGCGGCGACTTCCTCGAAAATACCGGAATCTTCGATTACACCACCTACGGTCAGGCTCAACGCCATAATGGAAAGTAAGGCACCGATATGGACCGTGGTATCAGTCGTGGCCCGACGTACTGAGTTTTCCAGTGAGGAGGCACGCTCTTCACCTTCATAGGTTTCATGTTTGTCCTCATCCGGTGCATGTTTAACCTTGGATTCCAGCACCAGCACCAGCACCAGGACCAACAGCAGCAGCAGGGGCAGGATCGCGGCTGTCATCAGTCCATCCTGCTGGTACATAAAGGTCGCAGTGGGTATCACCAGCAAGAGCAGCCAGGGCAGCAGTTTTTTGGTGTCCTTGACGACAAACTCGTATACCAGCAACAGTAGGATGATCATGGGCAGAACCACTGGCGCAGTGTGTTCGTCCAGGTGGGTATCCAGCAGGAACGCGTAGGCGGCCGCGGTAACCACAAAAATCAGAACGTAAGGAACTAGCGGCTGGAATGCTCGCAGACTGGGGGACAGGGCTTCCGAAATCGGGGCAATTTTCATGGGCCCCTGTTTTGCGATCAGCGACACCAGGAAGAACAGAAACGAGGTGAGCATAAACACCTTTACGCCCCAGCCGTACATCATGTCGGTGGTGACTTCTTTATTAAGCATGGCAATCAGGAGCACCAGCAGACAGGGGCGCAGCACCACACCCAGGCTACCGCTCATGGCGGTGGCAGCCAGGGCCAGATTGCGGCGGGCACCGACTCGGCGTAATTCCGCATACACCACTGCGCCCATGGCGATGATGATGATACCGGAGGCACCGGTGTAGGCTGTGGGTACCGCCATAATCACAACAGCCACAAAGGCCAGCAGTTCCGGCGGCAGCTTCCAGGGTTTGAAGATGCGGAATATGTATTCACCCACGTAGGTTTGTTTCAGCAGCATACCCACCCAGATATAAAGTCCGATGTTCAGGAACAGAGAGGCCTGATCCATAATTTTGTCTGCGAACAGCACCATGCCCTGAGGGTTTCCGGTTTCAAAAATGAAGAAACGGGCAGAGCTGATGGCCATATAGGCGAACAACGGGACCGAAAGCAGGGCTTTGCCGATACTGCCGCCGGGTTTGGCCGTCTTCGGAATGGTGAAAAGCTGGAACAGCGAAACCAGTGCCAGGGCACCGAAACCAAACAGATAGAACCAGCGAATGTGTTCATTTTGGATCAGCGTGCCGGATGCCCAGCCATTGTTGAGATAACTGTATGAGGAGTAGGTCAGAGAAACATGGGCTATCAGCTGTGCTGTAATTCCGAAACGATAGTCCATCACTGTCTGCATGGGCCGCAGACCGATGTGGTGATGGGTCAGGGCAGCGGTGAGGGCACAGACAAAGAACACAATGGCGAGGAAAATCTGGTTATTGTCGCGGCGGAATTGAGACAAGGCAGAGAGCGCCATATCCACCGCAACAAATCGCTCTACATTGGGTGTTTTCTGCTCGATGGTCTTTTGCGCGGCTTCATGCTTCATGCGGCACAATTCAGCCTGCTTGCCGAGGGATTCCCGGATGGCTCCCTCGTTTACTTCTTCAGATCCGAACATACCGCCAAACGGGTCATCAGCGGCTTCCTGCTTTTTCTGGGCGACGATTTTTTGGACTTCAGATTCGATATCAATATTGGGATCACAGGAGGGGACGGGAACGTCCAGTCGGAGGATGTGATAGTCGGGCCAGATATGATTACCCAGTTTGTTCAATTGCGAATTCAGGTTTTCTCCAATGCTGAGTACGAGTACCCCGAGAAGAATGATAAAAACCGGTAATGAGGACAGCCACTCACGTGGATTTCGTCCCAGAAAGTTTATGTTCATTTCCCACCACATCTAATTTTTGTGATTAAACACTTGTTGTGATTTTTGCTGTGCTGGTTTGTCAGACTGCAATAGTATGGGGCCTAATATAGGGAAAACAGCCTAATCCCTCAAAAGTCAGAAAGTTAAATCACAGCAGTACAAGCACTACAAATACTGTCGAAAAAATAAAGGTCCAGATTATAAGTTATAAGAGTGTCAGGCATTGTGTGCCATAGATCACACAATGAATTCCCGAACTTTTACACTATCTAGCGTTGTATCCTG
The DNA here is from genome assembly GCF_009746715.1 of Ketobacter sp. MCCC 1A13808. NCBI lineage: Bacteria > Pseudomonadati > Pseudomonadota > Gammaproteobacteria > Pseudomonadales > Ketobacteraceae > Ketobacter > Ketobacter nezhaii. The sequence continues at coordinate 10,606 of NZ_VRKW01000026.1, read as the reverse complement.
TGCCTGCTCGTTGACAGGGTAAAAAGAAGCTGGCTGACGGTTAGCCAAGCCTGCTTCTTTTTGTATACCGGAACCGGTTATTCGCGATCTTTAGCAGTACATTCTGCCAGTGCTGGATCTTTCTTGCAGCGCACTTTACTCAGGAATGACAGCATTTTCCCGTCATATAGTCCCTGGTCGCGCAGGGTTAAGCGGGACTGGCGGAACATTTCCATATAACCTTCCTTGTCTTTATCAGGAAGATCCAGCCAGTAGCTGGGGTTGATGCTTTTTTCCGCAGCGCTCACCACATCCATTGCCTTGCCGTACTGGCTCCAGACATAACCACGGGAGCTTTGGCCGAATCCTTCAGGGAAGCGATTATGGCGGGCAACAATTTGAGCGGTCAGCTGAATAATGGCAAAGTTCACCACAGCGCCTTTATCACCCAAGCCCTTGTAGAGTTCCAGTGCATCATAGGCAATGGCAGGGGCCCCGATGATGTCCACGCTGCCGTTGTTGAACATGGAGCCGAAGTTGGTGAGGGACACTGACACGGGGGAGGCACCAACGGACTCAATCATGATGGCCTGAGCCTTGTCGAAATCCATGGCAGCAAATTTCTTGCCCGCTAGCTCCGCCACGGTGTCAATGGTTCGGTCATTGGTGAACAGGTAAGCGGCACCACCGGGCAGAATGCCAGCAATTTCGTATTCACCGGAAATCATCAGCTTGGCCAGTTTGGGATCTGCAAGATATTGCAGATCCACTTTCATGTGGTCTTCATCGGGAATGGCGCCAATGGAGTCCAGGGTACCGGTGAAACTGCTAAACTCACGGGCACGCAGACCAGTGATACCAGCGGCATCACAGGCGCCTGATTTCAGGTCTTCTGCGGCAATTTTTTCGTCCGTGTACACCTTCATTTCCAGGTCCACGCCCCATTTAATGGCTTGCAGACGGTAATCTTCCATCTGGCTGGCAACGGGGCCTGATTTACCCACGATATCCCACACACACAGGGTTCGTTTTGGTAGGTCAGCGGAAAACGCCGTGGTGCTCAGCGCCATGGCGCCGGCGGCGATTGGGGTTAAAAGAGATTTAAACAGTTTGTTCATAGCCTCATCCGGAAGTCTTGGGTTTCTAATAGTTTTAATGGCCCGGAGCAGTTCCCCGCTCCGGGAAGGTTTTGACTGGACTTAGAGCAGCTCTATCTTTGGCGACTTCGACAACTTCACTACCAAGTAGCTTTTGGAAAAACACATCTGGGAACATGCCAATAAAAGTATCGATAAACGGATTATCCATGGATAACTCGCGAATCGTGATAAAGAAAGTAACGGCATCCAAGTTGCCGATGCCGTTCGTCAGGTTCGCATCGTCTGCTATATAATGCTAAAGGAAGTTGACCAGGGTGCGTCATGCAGCGCGGTTCTTGTATGCCTCAAATAGCTGTCCACCCTCACCAAAGAGGCGTTCCCTCCAAGCCTCCTCTAACGCTTTGGTATCATGATCGTCTGGGTGGAAGCGCCGAGCAATGAATTCTGGCATGCGAGGAAGGATTCGCGAGACAAACCCGTTGCGACCAAACATCATCTTCAATCCTTCAGCATTGTCTTTCACGTCTCCAAGTTTTCCGTCCTTGGCTAACATCCACGCCCAAGTGACACCCATCATTGGTATCAGTACCACCACTGAGGCGGCGGCAGCTGCGATTCGCTCACCATGGCTATTGCCGATCAGTTCGTAAACGTCGTAGGCGACAGCCTTGTGTTCGAGTTCTTCGAGAGCGTGCCATTGCCATATCTTGATCATCTCTGGATCAGCGAGGCTCCGGAACTCTTCGTCCTCTAGCAGCTGCTCCGCGAGTAACGCCGTAAAATGTTCCATGAAAGTGGTGGCTGCGAGTTGAGTGCTCTTAGGAAGTTTTGTTAGCACGCTAAGCATGACCTTCACGAAGCGCTCCGGGGTTTCCATATCAAAGCCTCGTTCAGCAAGCAGTTCATTGAGTCGGTCATGCTCACGACCGTGAATGGCTTCCTGACCCATAAATCCAGAAATAGCGGCGCGCTGTCGCTTGTCAGTCACCCGGTTACGAAAATGACGTACCGAATCCATAAAGAAGCGTTCCCCAGGTGGAAAGGATGCGGACAGCATTGCGAAGAATATCGTTGCTGTAGCGTTATTAGCATAGAAGTATTTTGGCATCGTCTCGGAAAATTGAAAGTCCATGTGCCGAGGGGGGATGCCCACTGACGCACCACCTTTCAGTACTTTATCTGTGTTTTTTGAAGTCATTGGTTGCCTCCTACTTTTTAAAGTTCAATTCAGTTGGTTTCATAACGATTCTCTCAGCGCATTTTCCTTACCCTCGCGCCTGTTGAAAAATGTTTCGAGTAGCCGCTGGTAGCCTGTCGGCATTAAGCGCTGACCGATATCCAGTAATACTGCGTCTGCACCTATGAGTACTCTGCGCTGATTCTTGCGGACTCCCTGCAATATGGCATTGGCTGCCTGTTCCGGCGTTGTGCGGGCGATGCGCTCGAAAAGCTCTGCGATCTCTTCCTTACTGCCTAGAGTCAAGCTGCCTGTATCACCCATACGGCTATTGCGAGCAATCGCGGTTTTAACTCCACCCGGATGTACGCAGGTTGCGCTGACGCTGCTACCTTCAATATCCAGTTCTTCCCGTAGTGATTCAGTAAAGCCTTTGACAGCGAATTTCGCTGCGTTATAGGCAGATTGTGTAGGCACACCGATAATGCCAAAGATACTGGAGATATTGACGATGTGGCCGTCACCGGATTGCTTTAGATAAGGCAGAAAGGCCTTGGTGCCGTACACCACGCCCCAGAAGTTGATGTTCATGAGCCATTCGAAGTTTTCGTAGCTCATGGCTTCGACAGTTTCACCAAGGCCGACGCCAGCATTGTTGATGATCAGGTTTACGTGGCCGTGTGCTTTAATGCAGTCGTCGGCGTACTGATAAACAGCCTCCCGGCGACCGACATCTACAACATGGGAGGTAACCTTGACAGGATAGTCGCGCAAGCGGGCGACAGTGTCTTGCAGGCCGTTCTCACTGATGTCCGCCAGTGCTAGGTGACAGCCTTCTTCAGCCAGTGCAATGGCGATGGCCTGGCCGATACCCGATCCAGCCCCGGTGATGGCTGCTACTTTATTGTAAAAATTCTTCATGTGTCCTCCAATCGATTGAACGGGTCAGGCGCTGAGCAGACCTCTCAGTACACCACCTTTCCTGCGTTTGGTATTTCCCTCAAAATGAAGGTGACCGTCCTCCAGGTTGCCGTAGCGCAATGCGGGCAGGTCACGTAAATAATCATCAAGGTTTTGCCAGGGAACCTTGCTGCCTTGGCGTGGCAGGCGGTCATTGGCACGCTGAACGTATCCAGAGCGAAGATTAAGAAAGTTCAGATCTGTAGCGCATCCTTCTTCGTCGACAGGCGTGACCACTCGGGCGCCGATGCCGCGCATGTGATTCAGTAGGCGGCAGACGAATTCACTGGCGATATCCGCCTTCAATGTCCAGGATGAGTTAGTGTAACCAAACACGAGGGCCATATTGGGCACACCTTCTAGCATCAGACCCTTGTACATCATGGTGTCGGCCACATTGACCTCACGTCCATCCACTTCTAACTTCGCGCCACCGAACAGTTGTAGATCAAGACCCGTGGCGGTGATCAGAACATCTGCGTCAAGATGGTCACCAGACTTCAGTTGGATGCCAGTTTCAGTCACAGTGTCGATTTGATCGGTCACCACGGAGGCCTTCCCTTCGCGAATTACTTTGAAGAGATCACCCTTGGGTACAGCACACATACGCTCCTCCCAGGGATTGTAATGGGGCTGGAAATGCTTCATGTCGATATCCGGACCCAACTGGCGGCGCGCAGCCGCCAAAAGTAGGCGGCGCATCGCCTTGGGTTTAGCCAGCGAGAGCCGGTATACTGCTCTCTGTAGTAGGATGTTTCGGGTCCGAGCCATCCGGTAAACGGTCATTTCCGGCAGGATGCGACGCAGGTTTCTGGAAATCAGATCTTGCTCTGGTACGGAGGCGACGTAGGTAGGGGAGCGTTGCAGCATCACCACGTGAGACGCCTTGTCTGTCATGGCCGGCACCAGCGTCACGGCAGTGGCACCACTCCCAATAACCACCACCCGTTTACCACTGTAATCGTAGTCTTCCGGCCAGTGTTGTGGATGAATCAATTTACCCTTGAATTTGTCGAGACCCGGAATGTCCGGGGTGTAACCGGCATCGTATTTGTAATAGCCGGTACAGTTGAGTACAAAGCCAGCGTTGAACTGGTGCTCTTCACCGGTTGTTTCGTCAATGGCAGTAACGATCCAATGGTTTTTCTCACTGTTCCAGGATTCCGAAAGCACTTTCAAACCGAAGTTAATATGACGTTTTACGCCATATTCGCTTGCTGTGTCTTCAATGTAATTGCGAATAGAAGGGCCGTCGGCAAGCATCTTGGTGTCAGTCCAGGGTCGAAAGTTGTAACCTAAAGTAAACATGTCGGAATCCGAACGGATACCGGGGTAACGGAATAAGTCCCAGGTGCCACCAATACGTTTGCGCCGCTCAATGATACCGAAACGCAGACTCGGGCATTTCTTTTTCAGGTGACAGGCCGCGCCAATGCCCGACAGGCCTGCGCCAATAATTAGAACATCTAAATAAGTATGTTTCATGCTATTACTCCGTTTCAGTCAAGGGGCCCGCCCCCCACGCGTCGCCTATGCACGACGGGTTGTGTAGAAAATTCAATACCGCTTCGGTGAAAATAGTGTTTCTGTCCCCGGCCACCATATGTCCTGCCTGATCCAGCACTTCATAGTGCGCGTGGGGAACCAGGTCGAGTAGTTCGCGTGCGCCCTGGTCGCTGAGCACGTCGCTCTGGTGCCCCCGAATTAGTAGTACTGGCATGGAAAGCTTTCTAGCTGCTGACTCCAGCCTGATTCGCTCAAACATGCCGTCGTCGGTTTCCGAAGGTAAGCGGGCGTGATCCAGAAAGGCAGGATCCCAATGCCAGTAAAGACGGCCATCATTATGGCGGCGCAAATTCTTGTGCAGTCCTGACAGGTCATTGGCATGAGCACGATGTGGATTGTATGCGGCGACTGCATCGCGCACCTGTTGAATGTCATCGAATCCGTCATGATGGCGGCACATGAATTCTATGATGCGACGAACGCCTTGCTGTTCGAGACGTGGTGCCACATCCACCAGTACGAGTGCTGAACAGGGCAGCGAGTCATCCTCCCCAAGGGCGAGCATGGCAGTCAGACCGCCCATGGAAGCTCCGACAATGACGGGGGCTGTAGGCAACGCGCAAATCACAGCGCCAAGGTCAGCGACCAAGCTTTCGGTGCTGTAATCACCTTGTGCACACCAATCGCTTTCGCCGTGCCCGCGCGCATCCAATGTGATTGCGCAGTAGCCCATCTCGGAGAGAGCTTGTGCAGTATGGTTCCAGGCGTAACGCGTTTGCCCTCCGCCGTGAAGTAGCAACACGATGGGGGCTGTTAACTCGCCGAATCGACTGGCCCGGAGAATCAATCCACCAGCACCGACATACTCTGTAGGCGTCACTGATGAAGTGAACTGATCAGTTTGTCGGGTACGACTACATGTCATGTCTACCTCTATTTTTTTAAGCATTGAGCTATAATTTGGTTGGCTGACCAAATTATAGCTCAATGCATTCCCCACTGGCAAAACGTTTTTGCCAGTGGGGAATCAGACTGCTTGATTAGACCCTTTAAAGGCTCTATTGAGAGATCAATTGACTTAACTATTGCCCGTTATAGAAGTGAGTTCCGCGTCAGAAATTTTTGACAGGCAGGAAGGTCAAAGTCATATCGAGAGCAAGCGGGGGAACTTCCAGTTCCACGCTCCCTAGGCCAAGACCAAGTAAGCTTATACCGGCCGGAATCACGAGAGCGTCAGCGTTGCCCAGCTTGAGGACCAACCGACCATCGTCGACAAAGCGCAGTGGCCCCTCAAGCGTTACATTGGCTACCGGTTTACTGCGAATATCGTGACTAAGCACAATAGGGCCCAGCGCGGGTCTCAGCTCGGGGGCATCCACGAGTACGTCGAAGGTGGCATTGAACCAGGGGCCGTTCGGCGTGTCGGAGATAAACCCTGTGATAAAGGGTTCATCCGATTCTTGGGGCAACAGCCTGAGAATCAGTGGCCCCGTATCCAGGCCGATAGTGATGAGTCCTAGAGCCTGAGCCTCCAGAAAAACGCTGGTAGTACTGACCGTTGTCGGGTAGACGTTGGCTCGTATGGCACCCGCTACGAAATTATCTGTGGCTGGGTTACTGTCGATCAGACGACGATTCACCTGAACATCGGGATCGTGTGTACGTGGGCCGGCTGCTAGAGCACCGCTGCTAATAAATGCGAAGTGGTTTTCCGGGCAATCCTCCCCAAGTGAACAACCGAGATTGGCATTCGTTATGACGCCGCCATAACTCTTTAACACCATCCCTAGATGATTGGGTGGTGGCTCGATACTGCTGTCCTCGAGGACTACCGCACCTTGTTCTTCTTCGTCAAGCACCATATTGGTATTGGCATCCGCCACTGGCAGAACGCGCAAACCAACTAACGTATAGCGATCATCCTCACCGGCAGCGACAAAGTGATTCACCATATCAGGGCCTCCTTCGCGAGGGGCAGGAGCAGATGCACTGCTTTGCGAGATTTGTCTGGTTTGAAGCGGTGCACCATCCGGCGAACAAATGGCAGTGACCCCGCAATCGGGATTGTCCACCGATTTTAAGGTGTACCTATAAAGTTCACCGACCTGCCAGGGGGTATCCGGGAAGAACTCCACCCGCTGGGGCAGGATATCCAGCCGACCCGGTATGGGTAGCCAATTGTTGCTTGAATCCCGGCGTTCAACGAAGAAGGTGGTCTCGTTGATCGTTGACGGATCGATGTCGCGGTTGAACAAGACGCGGATGGGGTAGTCCTTGTACAGACCATTCACGTGGAATTTGGGGTCGCTACTCTTGCCGCCAACGCAGCGACCGTTGCGCCATGTGGACCGCTCGCCGGTGAGCTCGGCCTCTGTTAGCGCGCAGGAAAAGCCGGGAAATACGGCCGCGATGGGCGAGCGCAGCCCGGTGCCATCGCCGTTAGGACGATGCAGGTCAGGAAGGCGCATTGCAAGCGCTCTGTCCTGATTCAGCGGATTGCCCTGTGTATCGCGCAGCAGGCTGGACAGTGTGATTTCAACATCCTGATTGTGCTCAACGATACCGGAACCCTTGATGACGATGGTGGCACCGTCCTGGCGCATAAGCACCTGATTAGGTAGCAAGGGAATACCGTTAACGTTGACCGTAATAGCGCCATCAAGGAAAACCGATGCCGGATCAAGGGGCTTGTTAAAGTTTAGGATAACAGGGTCACCGGGGCGGGCATTGGGTTGAAAATTATCCCCGGGTGACCAGGATTGCAGCTCAAGTGGGCGCGTATCGGTTGGCGGTACCGGCGCGTTGCGTTGGTCGGCATAGGCTTCCAGGCGGAAAGACAACAGGCCGCTGGCGCGTTCCAGGCCGAGAATTTCAGGTTCAACTACACTAACGGCATCCATCACCAATACACCATCTTCTACTATAGCAAGGCCTACTACCTGAATGTCCAGTAAGTTCTGGCTCAGCGCAGCGTTGGCGATACTTCCCGCTGCGGTCATGGCCGCATCCATATTTAGTAAAGCATAGCGCGGAGCGTCCTTTGCGTCGCTGAACGGGTTGGCTATCAGGTAGCCGTTTGCATCACTGAGTAGTGTGATCAACACCTCTCCGGTTTCAATGCCTGCATTGACTTCGCCAAGAATGTTGACTGCCACCGGGCTTCCGCGTAGCACTGAACCTGCAGGTACCCGCAGGGGGGCTGCGTCAGCAAAATGCGGAACGAAACCCAAGTCCGCCGCCAGATCGCCCTCCAGTTTGGTAAAGGATTCGGTACCCAGTACAAAACTTTCTACCGGAACCTCATTGATGCTTTTCCCAGTGAGCTTTGATTCCAGGTCCGGCTGTTGTTCACCAAGCGCGCCCACTTTGAGTATTGCTGTTTCACGCGGTATTGTGGCCACAGGTGTGAAGGTGCGCTCAAGGTCCGGGAGCGTCTCACCGCCCCGGCTGCGCAGACCGGACAGGATCAGGGTATGTTTCACCGGTTTGAGATCATTCATTGGGTCGAGCACCAGATAGCGTCCCTGAAGCAAAAGACTGACCCTGACTAGACTGCCCTGAGCGTCGATAAGCTTGACCTGCTCTCCATAGTTGGCGGTAGCCGGATCTAGCAAGCGATTGAACACCATTCTTAGGGTGCTCATGTCGTTTGGCTGTCTGGCATCGTCAATGCTGGCCAACAGCGCGCTCTGATCCAGGGGGGCGATGGTGAGCAGTTCGAAGTTTCCGTCGCCAATCGTCTCGGCAAACCCCTGCTGCGCGCCAGCGGTACGAAAACGAAAGTCACGGAAAGGGCTTGTGTCGATCCCGCCGATACCCTCTCCGATCAGTTGCAGCCGGTATTCCGTATTTGGTGTGAGTTTATCAACAGGGCGTAGCACTAGGCCGCGTTTGTCATCCGCTGCGTCATGATCGAAGGTGATGGCGTTGTCACCCTCGACAGTAACCAGCTGCAGTCGGTTATGTAAGTCCGCAGTAACGCTTTCATCAAGGGGAGCTGAGAAACGAAGCACAACCTGGGCGCTGGGCGTCACTTCCCGTTGACCCGGATAGGGGTAGGCGAAAATAAGACTCTTGGAAGTAGGGCTTCTAGTAAAGGTAATAGCGCTATTATCGCCTCCACACCCGGACAGCAAGAGGACGTTGGGCAGCAGTACCCATAGTGCAATAAAACTAGTTATTGTTCTGTGGTTTATTATTGTTTTCATTATGTTTTTTCCCTGTTCGCGATTCGTCAAATCTGCCGAAGTTCTGCTCAGAACTTCATTGAAGCAGATAATGAGAAGAGGTGAATATCGCCATCAGCGCGCACCGTCTCGAATGGTGCCGGATCGGAGGGAGAGTTGATTGACGTCAGCTCAAAATCGCGCTCCTCGATCTGCTGGTACTGATAGGCCAGCGACAGCACCAGGGGAGCATTGATGATGGGTGCGTTCTTGAGCCGGTAGTCGCCGCCAATGCCGACCACCGTTTTATCGCTATCAAGAAAGTTTACGTCTTGTGAGCGGGATGATTTCAGGGGAGAATCTTCCCATGCCAGCCCGCCAAAAAACCGGAGCTGGTCAGACAACTGGAAGCGGGCGCCAACGCGGGGAACGACCACATCATTAAAACGCAAACCTGCCTGCTCTCTGACTGTATCTCCGGCAAATTTGCTTTCCAGCTCAGACCAATTTTGCTTTTCGACAGAGGCTACAAGCTCGAACTTTCCAAGAGGCAGCAGGATGCTGCCGCCGAACACCTGTGGCTGATACGAATCGATGGTTGACAGAGCTAGATCAAGTCCCGGCTCGGGGATGACGCCAGGAATAACCACGTTAGCATCCACACTGACCTCGTAGTTGGTTTCATCACGCCAGAACAGCGCCACCTCCAGTCCATTGAGGCCGAACGGCATACAAGATGTACGACGCCAAGGTGAGTGACCACAGAAGAGCTCGTTTGTGCGGATGTTAATTCCCAGCGCCGGGGACAGGGTAGGCTTGGCTTCCAGCGAAAGCTGCTCGGAATCCGTATTGCCCGCGAGATCGGAGACCGCTTCAAGGCGTGCCTTCGCCGCTAGTGTCAAGCGTGCTGAAAGGCCTGCATCAACACCGCGAACGAGATCACGAACAGCACCACCAAAGGCCAGATAAAGCGGTTGGGACTCGTAACGCAGGAATTGTCCTTGCTCTGCTGTGTTGGCTTGGTACGGTAGAATGTTGGAGATGTATTCATCGACGCCTACGTTAATACCCAAATACATGGAGCGGCTCGTGTCCGATTCAGATGCGCCCGTAATGCGGGTTTTAATGCCTAGCAGCACAAGCTCGGAACTGCTGTCCGACAGGACGTCACTCTCTCGCGTCAACGGGTCAGAGCCCCCCAGCGATTTTGCGCGCAGCTCCTGGTCGCCGTATTGCACGACCGCACTCAGATCGCCTTCGGGGGAGCGGGCCATCGCTGCGGGGTTGTAGTACACAGCCCAGGGCCCAGACTCGAAAGCGCTGAAAGCTTGCGCGGACCCGGCGTTGATGGGACCAAGGCCATAGGTGGATGCCGCGTCGCCTGCGCCGGCAAGGGCATCGTCTGGCGGTACGGCAACGATTGCTACAGCCAACAATAATTTGAAGATAGTCGGCAAGATACGGTTAATTATGCATGTCATGAAAATATCCTTATTTTTGTTATGGTTGTTCAGTTTCTATTCTTTCAGTTGTATATTTACTTGGTTAACCAACCAATTTCAAGAAAAAAGTAAAATCACACAATCGTAGAAGCACGTGTTGATTTGCACCCAAAAGTGACCCACTTCAGTCCCATATTTGCATCGAATATTGACCCACGTTCAACTCATCCTGCACCCAACGATGCAGGAGCAATCAGGAGTGATCGACGTGGCATT